>JANMPK010000016.1:0-3026 GCA_031369825.1 Sphingomonadales bacterium | reverse complement strand
GCTCAATTCTGCATTCATACCAAAAGGCGAATTTGTGGAACAAACGGCAGCGTTGCTCGAAGAAATCCAGACCGGGCTTTATACCGAAGCAAAAACGAGACTGAATGAGAATATTAGGCGCGATGTTACTGATTTGCAATTGCATTTCAAAGGTGATGATAAATTTGTAGGGTGGGTTGAGGTGCAATGGGCGCGGCCGACCGGCGCTGCGCTCGACAAGATTGTTGAACAACTCAAAGCACTCAAAATCACGATGCGTAATACTCCAATGGATGCGGCACCTGTTGACGGCGTGTGCTTCTTCACTGGTGAACCTGCGGTCGAGCGGATATTGATAGGCCGGACTTACTGAGTGGCGCATAAAAAGCACCCGCACGACAACGGTCTGCCATCGCGTCAGCAAATCCTTGCCTTCATTCAGGAGAGCAATATTCCTGCTGGAAAGCGCGAAATTGCGCGCGAATTCGGGCTGCGCGGGAATGAGAAAATTGCGCTGAAATCGTTGCTCAAGGACATGACCGATGAAGGTCTGGTCGATATGGCCCCGGGGCGGGCGTTCCATAAGATGGGCGGCATACCCAAGGTCACGGTACTGAAAATCGTCGAGATTGACGGAAATCAAACGATTGCAGTGCCCGAACGGTGGGAGGCCGAGGGCATCCCCATCCCCAAAATCCGCGTAATTGAGCAAGGCAAACGCGGTGCTTTGGGCATTGGCGACCGGATATTAGCGCGTACCGAAGAGCGTGGCTCTGGTTGGGTGGCGCATGTTACCAAGAAATTGGCGCGGGCCAGTGAGCAGATATTGGGTGTTGTCGAAGCGGGTGAGAATGGCCGGTTTTGGCTGAAATCAATCGACAAGAAATCGCGTTTTGACACGCAAATCAGCGAAATTGGCGAAGCCAAGCCCGGCGACCTTGTGCTGGCTGAGTTGACCGGCAACGCCACACATAAAGCGGCCAAGGTCACGCAGGTTCTGGGCGATCCGTTCGCACCAAAGAGTTTCAGCCTGATTGCCATCCACAAATACGGTATTCCGTTCGAGATGCCCGAAACAGTCGAGCGCGAGGCCGAGCGTGTGCACGACCTGCCAGTTACAGCCGACCATCGCGAAGACCTCCGGCACCTGCCGATCATTGCAATCGACCCGCGCGACGCACGTGACTTTGACGATGCAATCTGGGCGACGCCTGACGAAGCTACCGGCGGGTTTCAAGCCATCGTCGCCATTGCCGATGTCAGTTATTACGTCCGTCCCGGGAGCAGCCTCGACCATGAAGCGGCGAAGCGTGGCAACAGCGTCTATTTCCCTGATCTGGTCGTGCCGATGCTGCCCCACGCTTTGTCGTCGGACAAATGTTCGCTGCGGGCAGGGGAAGACCGCGCAGTCATTGCCTGCCATCTGGCCATCAGCAAGACGGGAGTAGTGACGTCATGGCACTTTACCCGCGCAATCGCCCGGATTGCCACCAATATCCCCTATCCCGATGCGCAGGCGGCGATCGACGGGACGATGGAAAACCCGCTGCTTGAAGCCGCGCTCAAGCCGCTTTGGGCGTGCTGGCGGTTGCTGACGAAAGCGCGGAACAAGCGCGCGCCGCTTGAGTTGAACTTGCCCGAACGGCGGATCACACTCGACGATGTGGGCAGGGTGACCGGCGTTGCCGTGCGCGAACAACTGGAAGCTCACCGTCTGGTCGAGGATTTCATGATCGCGGCCAATGTCGCGGCGGCAAAGGCTCTTGAGGCGAAAAAATCGTCACTGATCTACCGTGCGCATGAACAACCAAGCCGCGAGAAATTGGTGGCGTTGAAGGACTATCTGTCGACCTTCGGCATCGAATTTGCGTTGGGGCAGGTGGTGAAGCCATCGACTTTCAACGCGATCCTCGCCCAAGTGACTGACGACGAAATCCGCCCGCAAATCATGGAGGCGGTGCTGCGGAGCCAGACGCAGGCTTATTATAGCCCCCGCAATGTCGGCCATTTCGGGCTGTCGCTGGGCAGTTACGGGCATTTTACCTCACCTATCCGCCGCTACGCTGACTTGGTCGTCCACCGTGCGTTGGTGAGCGCCTATAGCCTCGAAATGCCCGCGCCGAAGATCAAGGATGTCGAGCCGATCACCGGTCTCACCGAAAAGGCGATCATCAAGCTTGAGGCAACATCGGAAGCGATCAGCCGCACCGAACGCCGGGCGATGGAGGCCGAACGCGAGACCACTGACCGTTATGTCGCGGCGTATCTGTCGGCACAGGTCGGCGAAGTCATTGAGGCGCGCATCACCGGCGTCCAGAATTTTGGTTTTTTTGCAACAGTAGAGGGTATTGGCGGCGATGGCTTGGTCCCGGTATCAACACTGGGCCGCGACTATTTCCATTATGATGAAGGTAGCCAGACGCTAATCGGCGAGAAAACCAGACAAGAGTTTCGCCCCGGTATGCGCTTGCAACTGCGTTTGGCCGAGGCCAATCCTGTATCGGGTGCGCTCAGGTTCGAACTGCCCGAGGGTGGAACGCCCTCCGCGTCGGAACGGCGGACGCATAAGGGCAAACCAGCGAAGTTTAGCCCCGGAAAGCGCGGTCGGCCGTCGAATATCCGGCATCAGGGTAAGAAGCGCTGAGGAAATCCTCAGCTAAACTTCATTGTCATTCCCGCGAAAGCGGGGATCCATGGCCTGAGGCTTAGACCATGGATCCTCGATCAAGTCGGGGATGACAAAAAAGTTTGAAATAACTGGCTTCTTTCTAACTCAACTCGTCGATCTGCTCTTCCGTCAATGACCCCGGAATAACCATCACCGGACAACGCAAGGTCCCCGCATTTGTCCCGGTAAAATGCACGATCAGCGGCCCCGGATCGCCCATCGCCGCCGCGCCCAACACCAATGCCGCAATCTCGGGGTGCTCGTCGAGCATTGTCTTCACCACCTCGATCGCATCGCCGGGCTTGACCGTTATCGCCGGGCGGTGGCCGAGCTCTTCGAATATCGTCCCCGCAGCCGCCGTCACCAGCTGCTCGGCCCG
>JANMPK010000480.1:0-2495 GCA_031369825.1 Sphingomonadales bacterium | reverse complement strand
CCGCAACATGGTCGCAAGTGGGAAGCGTTGGAGGCCAGTGAGCTGGGCGATGGCGGTCTGGAGACGCGTTTTACCATCGACCGTTTGAAATTATGGAGTGCCGCTCTTGGAGTTCCGATCATATTGGCGGTGATTTTCACCATATTCTAAGCCGCACCCTGATTGACCCGGCAAAGCCCCGCGCCTAAGCGTGGGCGATGTTAAAGCACAACGAAGCGCTAGAACGCGCGCAGAATCTCGTTTCTCAAGCCATTAAAGCCGGTGCCGATGCCGCTGACGCTGTCTATGTCTGCGATGCGTCTACCGAAGTTCAGGTGCGGCTCGGCGCGCTGGAAGATATTGCGCGTTCAGAAGGCGAAGATATTGGCCTGCGGGTTTTCGTCGGGCAGCGTTCGGCGACCATTTCCTCATCAAACATGAATCCCGCGATATTGGCAGGATTGGTCACGCGGGCTATTGAAATGGCAAAGGAAGCGCCAGAGGACCAATATGCAGGCCTCGCACCGGAAAACAGGTTGCTGACGGGCGCGATGCCTGATCTTGACGCCGACGACGGCAAAGACCCGGACCCGGCCGAGTTGCGCGCCATTGCGCTCGAATGCGAGGGCGCGGCGCGCGCAGTAGCTGGTGTGACCAACAGCGAAGGGGCAGGCGCGAGCGCAGGCCGCTCGATTTTTGCGCTGGCCACGAGCCACGGTTTCGCCGGCGTTAAATCATCTTCGGGCTACGGCATTTCGGCAAGCGTACTCGCGGGAGAGGGCGATGCCAAGGAACGCGATTATGACTGGCGCTCGGCACGGCATTATGCTGATCTCGATAGCTCTGTAGCGATTGGAACGCGTGCAGGCGAACGCGCGGTTAAGCGCGTCAATCCGGGCACGGTCAAAAGCGGACAGATGCCGCTTATATTCGATCCGCGCATAGGCAGTTCTTTTGTCGGACATTTGCTCGGGGGCATCGGCGGATCGGCGATTGCGCGCAAGACCAGCTTCCTGCTTGAATCTTTGGGCGCGCAATTGTTCGACAGCAGCATTTCGATCATCGACGATCCGCACCGCAAACGCGGGCTTGGTTCCAAGGCTTTTGACGGCGAAGGTCTGCCCACCGCACGACGAGCGATTATCGACAAAGGTGTGCTCACCGGCTGGCTGATGGAAAGCGCTTCGGCGCGGCAATTGGGGTTGGAGCCAACCGGCCACGCCAGCCGAGGCGTCAGCGGCGCGCCGGGGGTGAGCACGTCGAACCTACATCTCGAAGGCGGCAGCGCGTCCCCCGCTGAACTGATGGCCGACATCAAACATGGCATCTATATCCATGAACTGGCCGGACAGGGCGTCAATCCGGTTACCGGCGATTACAGCCGCGGGGCAGCTGGCTTCCTCATCATCGACGGCGAGATCGCCGGGCCAGTGAGCGAATTCACGATTGCCGGAAACCTCAAAGATATGTTCACCGCAATGACCGCCGCGAATGACCTTGAGTTTATCCGCAGCAACAACGTGCCGACGTTGCGGATCGACGGGATGATGATCGCGGGTGCCTGAGCGCACCCTTGACCGGGACGCGGTGATCGCCGCCACGCAGGAGGCTGCGGCGCTCGCCTTCAATAGTTGGCGCGATGGCGCGGTGCCCGACACCAAGGTCTGGGAAAAGAGCAAGAATAATCCGGTGAGCGAGATCGACATGGCGGTCGATGCGCTGCTGACCGAGCGATTACGTGGTATATTGCCCGCGGCGGCTTGGTTGTCCGAAGAAACCGTAGATGACCCGGCAAGGCTCGATGCGCGGCTTTTGTGGCTAGTCGATCCTATCGACGGCACGCGCGATTATGTGCGCGGTCGCAGCGGCTGGTGCGTCTCGGTTGCGCTCGTTGCCGACGGGCAGCCAATATTTGCGGTGATGGCGGCACCGGCGCAGGACAAGCTTTGGGTTGCGGCAAGCGGTGAGGGCGTGACTTGCAATGGTGAACGCCTCTCTGGAAGCGCGCGGCAGGAATTGGTCGGCTCGCGCGTGCCCGCCGACGATCTTCCTAAACTCGACCGGGACCTTGTCACGGTCGAAAAGCCGAACAGCATTGCGATGCGCATGACGATGGTCGCCTGCGACCGTGCCGATCTAGTTGCGTCGCTTCGCTGGGGCAATGAATGGGATATCGCCGCTGCGCATCTGGTTGCGCAAGAGGCGGGGGCGGTGGTTAGCGACGCGCTGGGGCAGCCGATACTTTATAACAAACGCGAGCCGCTCGATTTCGGGCTGATTTGTTGCGCGCCCGGCATCCACGACGCAGCAGTCGAACGGCTTTCGGAACGCGCGGCTAAGCTTTTGCGCGAGGCCTAGTCCACAACGCACCGCGTTCCATATCGCGCGGGTTGTTGGCGAGTGCATCGACAAACGCTTTTCTTACCCAGCGAAATTTCTCAGGACGGCTGGTGTAGACGCGTTCATCCCAAGCATGTTCGACAAACCCCGACCCCGCACCGCCACGAGGCGCAGCG
>JANMPK010000405.1:0-1785 GCA_031369825.1 Sphingomonadales bacterium | reverse complement strand
AGGAGGACGGCTGCTGCGTTCAGACGTGTTCAAGCGACATATGCAGAGGTCCGCATGCTTGAGAGTCTGTTCAAAGAGTCCTCTTGCTCCCATAGCAGGGCCGCTTGGCGCTCAGACGCTGGCCGCCTTATCAGCATATTGTCAGTCGCTGCGTTGGCGGTGGCGGGCGCTTATGCTGCGCATTTCATCTGCGCGGGGACAAAGGCATCTGCCTTTGACGGTCTCTACAGCAACGACGCGTTTGCCAATTTCTCCAAGATATTGGTCTATATCGCCGCCGCAATTTCGTTGATGATAGCGCCAAAATATCTCGAAAAAGCAGGAGCGATGCGCGCCGAATATCCGATACTGATTGTCTTTGCATGCGTCGGCATGGGGATCATGGTGTCGGCTACCGACCTCATCACGCTCTACATCGGCCTCGAACTCAACAGCCTTGCCGCTTATGTGCTGGCAAGCTTTGTGCGTAGCGATGGGCGTTCGGCAGAAGCGGGCCTCAAATATTTCGTCCTCGGCGCGCTTGCCAGCGGGATATTACTCTACGGTATATCGCTGCTTTACGGCTTCACCGGCTCGACCAGCTTTGCTGGTATCAGCGCTGCTTTGTCGGGCGAAATAAGTCTCGGCATGATCTTTGGAATTGTGTTCGTGCTCTCTGGCCTCGCATTCAAAATCAGCGCCGCACCTTTCCATATGTGGACTCCGGACGTTTACGAAGGCGCACCAACACCTGTCAGCGCATTTTTCGCCAGCGCGCCCAAGGTCGCGGCATCGGCGCTGACGATACGTGTCGCCATCGAAGCATTTGGTAGCCAGCAAGATGTATGGCAGCAAATCATCATCGCGATTGTCTTGATGTCGATCATCATCGGTGCGGTCGGTGCTATCGGGCAGCATAATCTGAAGCGCTTGCTCGCTTATAGCTCGATCAACAATATTGGCTTTCTGCTAATCGGTTTGGCGGCAGGAACTGAGGCAGGCGTCGCCGCAATGCTCGTCTATCTCGCAATTTATGTCGCAATGACGCTGGGTAGCTTCATTTGCATAATGCAATTGCATGGCGCTGACGGGGAATTGAAGGAAGGGTTGGCCAATGTTGCGGGCCTTTCCAAAACGCGTCCGGCGCTTGCTGCATGCCTGGCGATTTTCATGTTTTCACTTGCCGGTATTCCGCCGTTGTTCGGTTTCTGGGGCAAGCTGGTGGTATTCAATGCAGCCGTTGCAGCAGGACTTTTGCCGCTTGCGGTAATCGGTATAGCAGCATCGGTTATTGGCGCATTCTACTATCTCAAAATCGTGAAACTCATGTATTTTGACGAGCCAGCGGATACAATAATCGCCAGCAATAGCCGTGCCTTGACTTGGACCGGCGGTGCGCTCGCAGTCATTGTCTCACCACTTGGCTATCTGGCCATCCCTGTGCTTGCCGCTGCTACTGCGCAAGCAGCAAAGGCGCTATTCTGACGTCGATTTTTGAAGAAGTTGCGCTGACCGGCTCGACCAATGCCGACCTGATACAACGTGTTCCATCAGGCGCACCCGAAGGGCTATGGCTGCGCGCTGATGCGCAAGACGGTGGCCGTGGCCGAATGGGCCGAGTGTGGGAAAGCTCATCGGGCAATATGTTTGCGAGCACTATTGTTCGCCTTCGCCCGCTCGACCCGCCAGCCCCATCACTGGCTTTCATAATTGCGCTGTCAGTTGTCGATACTATCAAGCAAATCGCGCCGCATATCGCGGTCATCATTAAATGGCCGAATGATATTCTCTCGGTGGAGGGCGCAA
>JANMPK010000387.1:0-10043 GCA_031369825.1 Sphingomonadales bacterium | reverse complement strand
TTTAAGCCTGCGCGACTTCAGGCGCGTCGCCAAAGGCCCACATGCGTTCCAGATTGTAGAAGCTGCGCACTTCGGGGCGGAACAGGTGTACGATCACGTCCTCGGCGTCGATCAACACCCAGTCGGCGCTTGGTAAACCTTCGATCCGCGAATGGCGTCCAGCATGTTTGATCCGCTCGGCCAATTTTTGCGCCATCGACGCGACTTGCCGCGAAGACCGCCCGCTCGCAACGACCATATGGTCGGCGATATTGCTTTTGCCTTCTAGCGGGATGGACACGACGTCTTGCGCCTGATCATCATCGAGTGACTGGAGAATGAGAGCATGGAGCGCGTCGGGGCTCAATGTTGGTCCTTTGGCTTTGGCGGATGCGCCCTCTAACTTACTAGAGCCGGTCGGGACGGGTGCGGTGTCGATCAAAATTGCTCCTTAAAGCACAATATTGCGGGTAACGCTGTCACGCGTTCCCTGCTTACTGGTGCGGTTATACCAATATGGGTCGGCGCGACGAATCGCTGTTGCCGATCGCGGATCAGGACGAAAGCGCATAAAGACAAGCGCTGGCGTACTCCACATTGTCCAGTGATGACGCTGGTTCTGACGCCGGACAAATCGTCGGAACCAAGCCATTGCGGGACCCGCGATAGCAACCGCATCATAGCCGGGTCTGGCTATAACTGCAATCGGCATCATCCGTGCAATTTCCCGCCACTGCCGCCAGTGATGAAATTGTAGCAAATTATCTGCGCCCATGATCCAGATGAAGCGTGTTTTGGGATAACGCGCGGTCAGCTTGCGCAGCGTATCGACTGTATAGACGCTGCCCAATTCGCGCTCGATAGCGGTGGCTTTTATCGGGCTACGGCGTGCCAGCCGCTTTGCCGAAACCAACCTCGCGGAAAGTGGGGCCATGTCATTTTTGGGCTTCAGTGGATTACCCGGCGACACCATCCACCAGAATTCATCAAGGCCGAGTGCATCAATCGCAAACAGGCTAATCGACCGATGCCCACCATGCGCCGGGTTGAAGGAACCGCCCATCAGGCCGACAGTTTTCAAGGCCGCGTCTGTCCCTGACCATGCACCAGCCATTTATAGGTCGTCAGCCCTTCGAGTGCGACCGGGCCGCGCGCGTGCAGCCGTCCGGTGGCAATTCCGATTTCTGCACCCAATCCGAACTCGCCGCCATCGGCATATTGGGTTGAGGCATTGTGCATGACGATAGCGCTGTCTACCTCGGCTAGGAAACGTGCGGCGACTTCAGTGTCATTGGTGATAATCGCATCGGTATGGTGTGAGCCGTGGCGCGCAATATGCTCCATTGCTTCGTCGGGCCCGGACACCACGCGCGCCGATATGACCGAATCAAGATATTCGGTATCCCAATCGGCATCGTCCGCCGAAACCGTCCTGGCATCGAGTTCCATCAACATGTCGTCGGCGCGCACTTCGCAGCCCGCATCGATCAGCGCCGACACCAAATCGGCAGGCGCGCCGTAATCCTGATCAATGAGCAACGTCTCGGTCGCGCCACAAATCCCGGTGCGCCGCATCTTGGCGTTGACCACCATCGCCTTTGCCATCGCCGGGTCTGCGTCCTTGTGGACATAAGTGTGACAGATACCGTCAAGATGAGCGAGCACAGGCACCCGTGCCTCATCCTGAACCCGCGCGACCAAAGATTTGCCGCCGCGCGGAATAATCATATCAATAGCCCCTTGCGCACGCAGCATCGCACCCACCGCAGCCCTATCCTGCGTCGGCACCAGCTGCACCGCGTCGGCTGGCAGTCCAACGGCTATAATGCCTTGTATCATTGCCGCATGGATCGCCCGGTTGCTGTGCACCGCCTCGCTTCCGCCACGCAGGATGACCGCATTGCCTGACCTTAGCCCGAGTGCTGCCGCATCGGCCGTTACATTCGGGCGGCTTTCATAGATGATGCCCAAGACACCAACCGGCACACGCACGCGTTCCATGACGAGGCCGTTGAGCTGGGTCCGGGTGTCGATCACTTCGCCTACAGGGTCTGCCAATTCCGCGACCTGCGCGACAGCTGCTGCCACGCTTTCAATCCGAGCATCATCAAGCTGCAAGCGGTCAAGCATTGCCGCAGACAGGCCTGCACTCGCGCCAGCCACCATATCAAGCGCATTGGCTGCCAAGATATCGCTCTTGTTTTGCCGCAATGCGACAGCCGCAGCTTTCAACGCAGCCGCCTTGTTGCTGTCGCTTGCCAGCGCGAGCACACGCGCTGCAAGCCGCGCACTTGTGGTCATATCGGCAATCTGGGTTTCGATTTCAGTCATCATAATCTGTTGGTAGATGCTGGCATCAAAAAGGGAAAGGCTGTCAAGCACATGGCGCAAATTCGGGTAAATTTTTCCGAATCAGTGCTATCAAATTGTAATATATTGTATTTTACATTATTTTAGATAATAGTGTCACAATGCATCCCTGCCAATTTATAGTTTTAGATAACGATTTCCACAATTCACCGCGCGACTCGCCCGCCTCGTCACGAGTCGGAGCTATCCGAGTCGCAAGGCCAATCAAGACCTGCTAATCGCGCCTCACAAACAAAAAAACGGGGTGGGTCGTGTCGCTAAGGGCCAATTTAACCGGTTGGAAAAACCGGGTGGCCGGATGGTTTGTTGACCGTGAATTTTTCATGCGGGCCAACGGACAAGTTCGGTTTTTAAAGATTTCCGCTGTTCTGCAACGTCGTGTTGCGGGCTTTGCTGTGTTTATTGTTGGCACTTGGCTAATGATAACGCTTGGCATGGCTATAAATCAGTTCAGCATATCGTTCGAACGCATGGCGCTCAGTGAACAGCAAGCCAAAGTCCAATCCGCCGAAGAACGTGTCGCCAATTACCGCGAGTCGATTGACGACGTTACTAAAGATCTCGAACGTCGCCAGGCTATGCTGGAGAGCCTGAACGAGCAATATCTTGATTCAGACCCTGTTGCTGCCTCTGAAATCACAACGTCACAAACCGAAGAAGACAAAACCGTCAAAAAAATCAGCGCGCTGATCCCTGAAGCTGCTGGCTTGGCGCAAATCGAAGCGCGCCAGATCCGCTTTGCAGAAAAGCTGACCAAGGTTGCCGTTGCCCGCACACAAAAAGCGGAAGCCGCTATTCGCCAATTCGGTTTGAACCCCGAGGTTCTCGCAAGTCAGACGACCAGCGGACAGGGTGGTCCGTTCATTCCGTTCTTCGGCAAGTCGAAGAAACAGATCGGCGATCCGCGCTTCATGCGGCTGGCGTCATCGCTGAACAAGATGGACGCGATGGAACGCGCGCTTGCCGGTATTCCCAGTTCAATGCCTGCCGCCATAATGCTTATGTCAAGCGGCTTTGGTTATCGCCATGATCCGTTCACGGGCGCTGGTGCAATGCACAGCGGGCTTGATTTTAAAGGCCCTGCAGGCACTTCAATCCTTGCTGCTGCTGATGGCAAAGTTACCTTTGCTGGCAATCAGGGCGGCTATGGTAACTGCATCGAAATCACACATGCTAATGGTTTGGTAACCCGATATGCCCATCTTTCGGGCTTTAATGTTTCGCTTGGCCAAGCGGTCAAGCGCGGTATACAAATAGCACGGATGGGCAGCACAGGTCGTTCGACCGGCAGCCATCTGCATTTCGAGGTCCGCCTGAATGGTCAGGCGATCAACCCGAACAAATTTTTGGAGGCGCATCCTGATGTTCTCGAAGTCCAAGCCGTCGCCGGAAACCGCGCCGACAATTCCACAAAGAAATAGCAGTAACAACACTATGCGTAACTCTGGTCACACCTTCTCAATCATCGCTTCTGACGTTGAAATTGTCGGCAACCTGACCGCTCGTGTCGATTTGCACATCGACGGCAAGGTGCAGGGTGATGTCACTTGCGGTAGCCTTGTCCAGGGCGAAGGGAGCCTGATTTCGGGCAAAGTTGTTGCCGACTCAGCTAAGCTGTCGGGACAGGTTGAAGGATCAATTGAAGCGGTCCACCTGGTTATCGAAGCAAGCGCAAGGATCTCTGGCGATGTGCTCTATGAAAACCTGACCATTGCGCCGGGCGGGCAAGTCGAAGGTAAATTCAAACACAAATCATCTGGTGGTGCCCCCAACATCCGGCGCACGACCGTTGAAATCGGCAAGACCGAGCCTTTGATACTGGGTACTGAATCCAAAGTCGCATAAAGCCTCGCTAAGCTAAACAATATAAACAAGCGGCGTCACCAGCGCCGCTTTTTTGTTGTCTGTCGTCCGCGTTGTAATTTGAAGATGGCGTCAGCGCGCTCCTGAAACCCTATCTTCCCAGCACCGGAAGCGCAGCAAAATATCGTTGCGGGCCAGAATGGAGACAGGCCCGACAACAACCAAAAAATGTGACCCGAACCATAAATGGTTCGGGCCTGAGTTGGATGTTCGCGGGAGGAACATCTGGAGGGGCGGGGCGTATAAGGAGAGGAGAGAGAACGCCCCGCCGCCAAGCTGAAATCAGTAATTGTAAGCGCGTTCTCCGTGGCTGGAAAGGTCGAGACCTTCGCGCTCTGCATCTTCGCTCGGACGCAGACCAAGGGTCTTGTCGATGATGAAGAACAGGATAGCAGAGCCAATACCCGACCAGAGCAAAGTCACGCCGACAGCCCAAAGCTGGGTCATAACTTGACCGCCCATGTCATATTCGCCGGCAACAGCAACAGCCGCAGTGTAGTCGATCCAGCCTTGGCCGCCCAATGCAGGGTCAGCGACAATGCCAGTGGCAATCGCGCCGACGATTCCGCCGATGCAGTGGATGCCGAACACGTCGAGCGTATCGTCATATTTGAACTTGTTCTTCACAGTGGAGACAAACAGGTAACAAATTGGCGAAACGACAAAGCCAAGGATAATCGCAGTACCCGGATGGGCGAAGCCCGATGCGGGGGTGATCGCAACCAAGCCCGCGACTGCACCAGAGACACCGCCCAAGAGCGACGGACGACCATGTTTGATTTGCTCGACAATGGCCCAGGCAACTGCCGCCGCTGCGGTGCAGACAAAGGTGTTGATAAAGGCAACGGCGGTTATGCCGTTGGCCTCAAGGTTGGAACCGGCGTTGAAACCGAACCAGCCCACCCAGAGAAGCGAAGCGCCGATCATTGTCATGGTCAGGCTGTGCGGAGGCGTTGCTTCCTTGCCGTGGCCAATCCGCTTGCCGATCATCAGGCAGCCGATGAGGCCTGCAATACCCGCATTGATATGGACGACGGTGCCACCAGCGAAATCGAGCGCGCCCCAGCCCCAAAGCAGACCCATGTCATCGGGTGCTGCGTTTAGGAAATCCGGACCAGCCCAATACCATACCATATGCGCAATCGGGAAGTAGACAACGGTGAGCCAGAGCACAGTGAAGACCATCAAAGAGCTGAACTTCACGCGTTCGGCAAAGGCACCGACAATCAGTGCCGGTGTAATGCAGGCAAAGGTCATCTGGAATATGATGAACACATATTCGGGCAGATAGACACCATTGGAAAAGGTTGCCGCAAGCGTCGACGCGTCAACGCCCATCAGCAGCACTTTGTCGAAGCTGCCAACATAAGGACTGCCGCTGGTAAAGGCCATCGAATAGCCCCAGCCCACCCATACGAGGGCGGCGATGCTGACGATCATGAAAACCTGCATCAACACGCTGAGCATATTCTTGGTGCGGACAAGACCACCGTAGAACAATGCGAGTGCAGGCACCGACATCATCAAAACGAGCACAGAGGATGTGAGCATCCATGCGGTATCGCCCTTGTTGACCATTTCGGCGGTGGGCACGAATGCGGCGGCGGCAGGTGCCGCCTCGACCACTGCGGTGGTTGCAGCGGCAGCGCCTTCGGCTGCTTTTTCGGCAACCTCCTGCGCGAAGGCGGGAAGGGCCGCGAATATCGCCGCCCCTGTCGCGCCTAAAAAATTCAATGTTTTGGACATTTTATGGTTCCCCTAGCTTATTGAATGTCGCGTCAAAGCGCGGTTTCGTTGGTGTCGCCGGTGCGGATACGTAGCGCACCGGCGAGTTCGAATTCGAAGATCTTGCCATCGCCAATCGCGCCGGTTTCAGCGGCGGCCTGGATAGCTTCGATGATGGCTGGTGCCTGATGACGGGCAAGCAACCTCGATCTTGATCTTTGGCACCATGTTGGTTTCATATTCGGCGCCGCGGTAAATTTCGGTCTGGCCTTTTTGGCGGCCAAAGCCCTTCACCTCGCTCACAGTCATGCCCGATACGCCAAGCGCAGTGAGCGCTTCACGAACCGGGTCAAGCTTGTGCGGCTTAATCACTGCGATAATATATTTCATGCAAACCCCCGCTTTTTTGCCCAAGATTTTATTGGTGCAGTGCAATATGCAAACGCCGTGCCAGAATCGCATGTGGTGCCATTCATGGCATGTTTGGGGGAAATTCTATATTTGGATTAATCACTCATGCGGGCAATCGGCTAAAATATTGCCTAAATATTAATCAGCAAAAAGCAGTTGATTAAAAAATAGGCAGTCAGCCTATCCGCAGCTGAGCCCATATTGGCAGATGATCAGAAGCACGCTGCGACAGTGCCGAAATATGGGCACCCTGATCGTCGACGCCAATATCATGGCTGACGATTATCCGGTCCAAATGGGCGACAGGCCGCGCGCTATGAAAGCTCTTGGGCGTCTTGACTATTCGGTGATGATGAAAGGCGAATTCAGACAATGCACCCCGGTCAGACCATTGGTTGAAATCACCCATCATGATCGTCGGCAAATGTCGCGGCGCTGTGTCGATATGCTTCAATATTGCGCGCACCTGCCGTCTTCGCCAAAGCCCCGACAAATCAAGATGCACGCCAATGATGCGCACATGCCGGCCTTCATGGGTGCAGAGCGCCTCGACCGCACCACGCGGTTCCAACATTGGCAGATCAAGCGGGTGGGCGTTGTGAACCTCGATCCCGCGCCGGACTAAAATGGCATTGCCGTGCCAGCCGATACTACCGGGCCGAATGTTGAACGGCACGTGATGCCACGGCGTTTCCGCTTCGATCAAGGAGGCGGGAAGACAGCTCTCACGCGAACCAAAACGCCGGTCGGCCTCTTGCAGCGTGATGATATCCGCGTCGATCTCGTTCAGCACAGCAAGGATACGTTCGGGATTACGCTTCTGGTCAAGCCCTACACATTTATGGATGTTATAAGTCGCAACCTTCAATTGCAACGTCATGCCAGATCGGCCCCGGTCAGCAATTCCCTCGCCTCGTCATAATCTTCATCCAATACCATCAAGCGCACAGGTATAGCGAACGCGGCACTGTCGGCAATGTTCATACCGCCGTCAAAAGTCACCGCGCCGATGCCATGCGATTCCAGAAAGCTGCGCGCAATTTCTGCTGCCATTGACGACGGGTAACGGGCCAGTTCAACAAGCGCCACGGCTTATTGTGCAGGGCCGAAATATCGGTCGGTAACACGCGTCGGCAACCCGTCGATGCTTTTGGTGCTGCCTTGTGCTTTGGCAAGCCAAGCCTCCGCATCAAACCCAGCATGCGCTTTTTGCAGCGTATCGCGCTCGCGCTCCAGCGACATGAACGGTACGCCATAACCGCAACTGGTCTGCACGCTTTCGACTTCGATAACAAAAATCTGCCGCGTTCCGGGCAATATATTGAAATGCGCGGCAAGCCCCTCCCACTCGGCATCCTGCGGTAAAACCGCGCGGCCACGGCCATAGATACGCAAGATCAATGCGGGTCGGTCAAAATTGCAGAACATGATGGTGATCCTGCCGTCGGCGCTCAGATGTGCGTGCGTTTCGTTACCTGAACCACCGAGGTCAAGATAAGCCACGCGTGCTGGAGACAGCGCTCGAAACACATCATAGCCCTTAGGCGACAGGTTAATCCGCCCATCGGCGGCTGCGGTCGCAGTGAAGAAAATCGGCTGCTTGCCTATCATCTCCGCGTGTTTGTCGGTGAGGGTTTGGGTAAATTCGGCCATTTAGGATATTTGGCCCAATTCACCATTCAGCGCAACCTCAGCACTGCGTCCCCGGAATGGGGATGCCCAGCGGCCCCTTGCACGGCTTCGGCTTGCGCGCTGGCCCGGGCATTCCGCCCATAGCGCCGCCGCTGCCCATGCCGGTCATGAAGCTGCTGAACGCGCGAAAGCGGACTTTGGCGGTCCAGTCAATATTCCAAACGGCCTTCGGGTCAGTCGGTTTCGGGGGATAAGAGTAATTTTCTTCAGGCCCAAAGGCGTTTATCCCACCAAACATCATTCCGCCTGCTGCAGCTTTAGCTTCAGCGGAAATATGGCAGCTGGTCTGCGACGGCGGCATGACGTTTTTCAGCCCGATCTGCCGCTGCACCTCGGCGGGCGGCATCCAGTCCATGCCGCCAGCAAATTCGCGGTTGTTGGACGATGTCCACATCACCATGTCGCCGCCCTGCCCCGCACGCTCCATCCCGCCTATGGCATAAGCGGAATAGCCAGTCGCGGTCGGCACCGCGTTCCAGCCAAGCAGGATCGCACCGCCCTGATCGGACGGGTTCACATTGAGCGAAGCCATATAGTCATTGGCGACAGCAAACTTGATCTCGGGCGTGAAGACGCTGGCAATCCTGTGCTCCCCGCGCAGAGATGATCCCGATTTCGGTTGCTTGCCATTCTTGCCATTGGGCCACCATGCGGCATTGGCATCGCGCGCCTTTTCTGCCGCCTCATATCCCCGCATTTGCGCGGGCATGTTGGCTGGCATTTTCGAGTTAGGCAATTTGGCAAAGTCGAGGATGAACGGCTGGCCCTTGGGCGCATTGGCGTGGCAACCCCAGAACATCAGCAACCGCCCTTTTGGCTTTTCCATTTGCTGCGGATTATAGTTGCGTTCAACCGGCTCGGTCTTGCCCGGTGCATCGCCAAGCAGAGGCACCGACTTGCCCATTTTGGCGGAGGGCAGGAAGAAGTGGTCGCCCTTTTCGGGTTGCACCGGCGCAGGTGTCGTCGAACTCAGCCGCAGGTCGAGCATATAATTATCGCCGCCCCCGCCACCGAGCAGGCTGCCCAAACCGCCGCCCATCATCGCACCCATGCCCATTCCGGACATGGTCGAGACATCCATCGCATATTGCGCCTTGGGACCGCTGATTTTCTGGGCTGAACCGGGAACGATGATGAAGATGGAGGCGATGACCGCCAGACTCGAAAAGCGTAGGTTGAACCGCATGACAGATCTCCGTAATGCCAGAGCTTATACCGTGGCTGAGGGGTGCGGCCCGATTCTTATGCCATTCTTATATGCTCTAAAATGAGTAACGCAAATTCGTTAGCCTGCCGTGCCGCCAACCGTCAGCGCGCTCACCAAAGTCGTCGGCTGCCCGACACCCGCTGGCACGCTCTGCCCTGCCTTGCCGCACACACCAACGCCTTCGTCGAGGGCCATGTCATTGCCAAGGCCGATGACCTTGTTGAGCACCGTCGGACCGTCGCCGATCAGGGTCGCGCCTTTGATGGGATCGCCCAATTTGCCGTCTTTGACGAGGTAAGCCTCGGTGCAGCTGAACACGAATTTGCCCGACACGATATCGACCTGCCCGCCGCCAAAACTTTTGGCGAAGATACCGTTTTTGACGCGGGATAGCAGCTCGGCCGGATCGTCGTTGCCACCGCGCATAAAGGTGTTGGTCATACGCGGCATTGGCGCATGCGCGTAACTCTCACGACGTACGTTGCCGGTGGGTTCGACCCCCATCAGCCGTGCGTTCATCCTATCCTGCATATAGGCCTTCAATATGCCGTCCTCGATCAGGACATTTTCCTGCGTCGGCGTGCCTTCGTCGTCAATCGACAACGACCCGCGCCGGTTTAGCATCGTGCCATCATCGACCACGGTGACACCCGGAGCAGCGACACGCTGGCCGATCTTGCCGTTCTCGACGCGGTAGGCCTCGGTGCAGCTGAACACGAATTTGCCCGACACGATATCGACCTGCCCGCCGCCAAAACTTTTGGCGAAGATACCGTTTTTGACGCGGGATAGCAGC
>JANMPK010000139.1:0-2191 GCA_031369825.1 Sphingomonadales bacterium | reverse complement strand
CAGATGGTCTTCGCGCGCGAATATGACGAGAACCTCAACGTCTGCCCGCAGTGCAACCACCATGGCCGCATCGGGCCGAAAGCGCGGTTCGAACAGATTTTCGACGAAACCTACACTGAACTGCCCACCCCGCGCGTTGCTGAAGACCCGCTTAAATTCCGCGACACCAAAAAATACACCGACCGCATCAAGGCAGCGCGGCTTGCCACCGGCGAGAACGACGCGATGATTTCGGCCAAGGGCGAAATCGATGGCCAAACTATAGTCGTCAGCGTGCAGGACTTCGCCTTCATGGGCGGGTCAATGGGCATGGCGGTGGGCGAGGCTTTCATCGACGCGGTAAAGGCGGCGATAAAGGCGAAATGCCCTTACATCATTTTCACCGCAGCAGGCGGCGCGCGGATGCAGGAGGGGATACTGTCCCTGATGCAAATGCCCCGCTCGACAGTGGCGATCCAGATGCTGCACGATGCTGGCCTGCCCTATATCGTGGTGCTCACCGACCCGACCACTGGCGGGGTTACCGCGTCCTACGCAATGCTCGGCGATGTCCAGATTGCCGAACCCGGCGCGCTGATTGGGTTTGCCGGACAGCGGGTGATCGAACAGACCATCCGCGAGAAACTGCCCGAAGGGTTCCAGCGCGCCGAATATCTGCTCGAACATGGCATGATCGACATGGTGACCCACCGCCATGAGTTACGCGAGACATTGTCGAAGCTGATCGGCTATCTGGCGCCGGTCAAGAAGGCGGCTTGATTTCCCGCAACTGACAGTGGCCGACCACGCAATATCCACCGACCCAGCCGTTCAGGCGCAACTCGACCGGCTGACCATGCTCTCGCCGGGCCGCGATGTGCTTGGGCTGGAGCGCATCACTGCGTTGCTCGACCGGCTGGGTAATCCGCACCACGACCTACCGCCAGTTTTCCACGTATCCGGCACCAACGGCAAAGGCTCTACCTGCGCCTTCTTGCGCGGCGCTATCGAGGCGGCCGGGCTGACCACGCATGTCTATTCGAGTCCACATCTCGTCCGGTTCAACGAGCGTATCCGCATTGCGGGGAAGCTGATCGAAGACGAACTGCTCGCCACATTGCTCTCCGAAGTCCTCGACCATGCCGAAGGGCTGGAGGCAAGCTTCTTTGAAGTCACCACCGCTGTTGCCTTCCTCGCTTTTGCACGGATACCAGCCGATGCCTGCATCGTCGAGGTCGGCTTGGGCGGCAGGCTCGATGCAACCAATGTCATCGCCGCGCCAGTCGTTTGCGGCATCGCCTCGCTCGGCATCGACCATGAGGGTTTCCTGCTCGCGCCAGAGGAAGGGACACCGCCCGTCCCGCTCGACCGCATCGCCTTTGAAAAGGCAGGGATTGCCAAATCCGGCGTGCCTTTAGTCACGCAAAGATATCCGGCCTCGATGGCCAACACCATCGCCACCCAGGCCAGTCTAACCAGCGCAAAATTGCTGCCGCGCGGCGAAGCATGGGACGCCGTAATCTACGAAAACCGCCTGCATTACAGAGACGAAGCAGGCAAAATCAGCCTCCCCCTTCCCCGCATGACCGGCGCGCATCAGGCCGACAACGCAGCGCTCGCCATCGCCATGCTGCGCCACCAATCAGCAATCACAGTCGCGGAAGCCGCCTTATCCGCAGCAATGGAATGGACCCGCTGGCCCGCGCGGATGCAGTTGCTGGGCAAAGGGCCGCTGACTAATCTGTTGCCTGAAGGCTCCAATGTCTGGCTAGATGGCGGCCATAATCCCGATGCGGGCGCCGCTATTGCCAAGACGCTTGAGGATGGCCCGCCAGTACATGTCATCATCGGCATGTTGAAGAACAAGGATGCGCTTGGTTTCCTAAAACCTTTTGCCCACAAAATCGCGTCACTGCACACCTTGCCAATTCCTGGACATGAGCATCACGATCCAGAGGAATTGTGCGGTTTGATGCGGGATGGCCTTGGCACTCCATTTGCCGAACCGGTCGACAATGTCACGGTTGCGCTCGGACAACTGGCCGCTAAGAGCGAACCCGTAAATGTATTGATCTGTGGCTCACTCTACCTCGCTGGCGAAGTTTTACGGGCCAATGCAGAGATGCCGTCTTAACGCACCTCAATCCACTACAGTACCCGATCCATCCCCATAGCGCGACTGCCGCCACCATTCGAGCAGCGAGAAGATGAC
>JANMPK010000364.1:0-6045 GCA_031369825.1 Sphingomonadales bacterium | reverse complement strand
CTTTCCTCG
Organism: Sphingomonadales bacterium; assembly: GCA_031369825.1. Lineage (GTDB taxonomy): Bacteria > Pseudomonadota > Alphaproteobacteria > Sphingomonadales > Sphingomonadaceae > Sphingorhabdus_B. The sequence continues at coordinate 6,036 of JANMPK010000364.1, read as the reverse complement.
CATAAGCTCGGCCGGTCGACCTTGCGGACCCTATCGTGTTTGATCCGGTTAATTCCTAGGCGCTTGGCGGCGATAGCTCAGCGCTTCGGCAATGTGGATGCGCCCCACCGACTCCGCACCCGCAAGATCGGCAATCGTCCGTGCTACCCGCAATATCCGCGTGTAACCCCGCGCTGATAACCGCATCGCTTCGGCAGCCTGCGCCAACAGCTTTTGCCCCGGCTCGTCTGGCGTCGCGTACTCGGCCAGTGCATCGCCATCGAGTTCAGCGTTGGTTCGCATCTTGGTCCCGGACAGCCTTGCGCTTTGCAGATCGCGCGCGGCACTAACCCGCGCCGCAACCTCGGCTGACCCTTCTGCGGGTGGCGGCAAAACCAGATCAGCGGCACTCACCGCTTGCACCTCGACATGCAGGTCGATCCGGTCGAGCAACGGCCCGGAAATCTTCGCCTGATAATCGGCGGCACAACGCGGCGCGCGTGAACAGGCCAAGGCAGCGTCACCAAGATGACCGCAACGACAAGGGTTCATCGCCGCGACCAGCTGCACATTGGCGGGGAAGGTCACATGGCTGTTGGCGCGGGCAACACTGACCACGCCAGTTTCGAGCGGTTGCCGCAGGCTATCAAGCACCCCGCGCTGGAATTCGGGCAGTTCGTCCAGGAATAGCACGCCCAAATGCGCTAGGCTGACCTCACCGGGGCGCACCCGCAATCCGCCGCCGACCAATGCAGGCATAGAAGCGCTGTGGTGCGGGCTGCGGAACGGCCGGGTGCGGATCAACCGTCCGCCTTCCAATGTTCCAGCGACCGAAGCGATCATCGACACCTCCAATGCCTCTCCCGGCGATAATTCTGGCAATATCCCGGGCATACAGGAAGCCAGCAGCGACTTGCCTGCGCCCGGTCGCCCGACCATACTAAGATTATGACCACCCGCCGCTGCGATCTCCAGTGCCCGCTTAGCGGTTTCTTGCCCCTTCACCTGCTTCAGGTCTGGCCCCATCACAGGTGGGTCAGCAATACCCGGTTCGGGCGCGCGTAATATCGCCTGCCCTTTCAAATGATTGAGCAGGGCCAATAGATCGGGCGCGGCCACAACCTCAATCTGTCCTGCCCAAGCCGCTTCGGAACCCTGCACTGCGGGGCAGATCAAGCCCATATTGCGCGACGAGGCATTGAGCGCCGCAAGCAATACGCCGGGTGATGCCGCAACGCGGCCGTCCAGCCCGAGCTCCCCGACCACCACATAATGTGCCAGCGCCTCGACATCGGCGAGCCCCATCGCGCCCAGCAAAGCGAGCGCAATCGGCAGGTCATAATGCGATCCCTCTTTGGGCAAATCGGCGGGTGATAGGTTAATCGTGATTCGCTTGGGCGGTAACGACAGGCCAAGTGCGGAAATCGCCGCCCGCACCCGTTCTCGGCTTTCGCCAACGGCTTTGTCGGGAAGGCCAACGATGGTGAAACCGACCATGCCGGGCGCTATTTGGCATTGCACTTCAATAGCGCGCGCTTCCAGCCCCAGATAGGCCACGGTTGATACAATCGCCACCATGCGCTTTGTCCCCTTTTTGTTCTTTCAGCTTATGGCTGCGGCATTCGCAAGAGTCCATCGTTATTACAGTGGTAAAACATTGCTAAATTGACCTTAACCTTCTGCGATCATCAATTGGCAAGCGCCCGGCGTCCAATGCACCCAGATGAAGTTGGCCACTGCCTTCCGCATTCTTGCTTTTGGTGCAATCACTCTTGCGCCATCAGGCGGGCATGGGTTTAACAGTATAGATATTGAGTCCGAGGTCTATGACTGGGCTGAGGAGGCTGGACCAGCGGCAACGACCTCGCCTGCCATCGCCAGCTTCGGTCCGTTCAATGTTGTCGCCCCTGACCTCGCCGAACTGAACGGCAGCATAGAGAGCGAGACGCCTGATCAGTTCAAAGCCATGCTCCGTGCCTTTCCCGCCATCCGCCAGATTGACATGGTTGATTGCCCCGGCACCGGCGATGACGAAGCCAACCTGGCGCTTGCCCGCATGGTCCGCAGCGCTGGGATCGCAACCAATGTCCCCGACGGCGGGTCAGTCAGGTCAGGCGGGGTCGAGCTATTTCTTGCCGGCACCAAACGCAGCGCAGCACCCAGCGCCGAATTCGCCGTCCACAGTTGGCGCGATGAGGATGGGTTGGAGGCGGATGACTATGCCGACAGCGATCCGGTCAATCAGGAATATCTGAATTATTACCGCGAGATCGGCATGAGCGAGAACAAGGCAAAGGCCTTTTACGCGATGACCAACAGCGCGCCGCATGACGATGCGCTATATTTGAAGACGCGCGATATTGCGGCTTACATTCCGCTCGACTGAGTAGATAAACCAAAAAATATCTAAATAGAGTCATGTGTTTGCACCTCGGCAAGCTATGCAATCATTTTTGCATAATTGACACATACCAACCGGTCGGTATTATTGTGATATGGATGCGAGTCGAACCATAAATGCAAAAAAGAGCAAGGCAGCGCCAGCGGCTATCGCTGGCAAACCCCCTGCACGGAATGCACGCGCAAAACTTATCGAGGCCGCGATTGCAACGGTCCGCTACAAGGGATTTTCGGCGACTTCGGTTGATGAAATCTGCGTCGCAGCGGGCGTCACCAAAGGCGCTTTTTTTCATCATTTTGCTTCAAAGGAAGCATTAGCGGTCGCCGCCGCCGGGGCGTGGACCGACATCGCCGAGCAGCGGATTTTCACCCTGCCCGATTGGGTCCGCATTGCCGACCCGCTCGACCGGCTGATGGGCCATATTGAATTTCGCCTGTCGATGCTCGACGGGCCTGCCGAAGATTTCACCTGCTTCGTTGGCACGATGGTGCAGGAAGCTTATAACAGCAGCGACCCGATCCGCGCCGCGTGCGACGCCAGCATTACCGCTTATGCCCGGCGGCTTGCCGAGGATATCCAGACCGCCATCGACCAATATGGCATTGGTCATGATGTGCGTGCACTCGACCTCGCGTATCATGTTCAGGCCGTGCTGCAAGGCGCGTTCATTTTGGCCAAGGCCAAAGGCAACCCCGAAATTGCCCGCGACAGCGTCGCGCATCTGAAACGCTATGTTCTTATGCTGTTTGGAAAAGAAGGAGAGAGACTATGACAACCGATAATAACCAAGCACCGACCGGCGGTCTGACCCCACATATCCAGATCGGCGACAACCGCGCCGCAGAGGCTATCGAGTTCTACAAAAAGGCGTTCGCCGCGACCGAAGTGCGGCGGATGCCCGCCGAGGACGGTATCCGTCTGATGCACGCGCATATCCACATCAACGGTGCTTCGTTGATGATGCACGACGAATTTCCCGAATATGCCGGGCCCGAAGAGGCCGATGTGGCGGGCGGCAGCGGCCTGACACTTCACCTTCAGGTCGATGACGCCGACACGTGGTTCGCCCGCGCCGTAGCGGCCGGCGCGACCGCCACAATGCCGCTGGAGGATATGTTCTGGGGCGACCGTTACGGGCAGATCAAAGACCCGTTCGGCTATCGCTGGTCGATTGCTCACTCGCTCGGCGGGGATGCGTGACATGCCGGTAATTGCCGACGCCTTGGTCGAGGTTACCGGTTATCAATGGGTACCGGAAATCGCACGTGGTTTCGTCAAGGACATGCGCGTTCGCTGGGCGCTGGAGGAAATCGGTCAGCCCTATCGTGAACGGCTGGTTGGCGGGGTATTCGGGGAGAAATCCGCCGATCATATTGCCGACCAACCGTTCGGACAGGTGCCTGTATTCAAGGAAGGCGGCCTGACATTATTTGAGTCCGGCGCGATCCTTATCCATATTGGCGAAAAAGACGAGCGCCTGCTGCCCCGCGATGCCAATGGTCGCGCCCACGCAATTGGTTGGTTGGTTGCGGCGTTGAACAGCATCGAACCCTTTGCCCAGATGCTTTTCATGATGGGCATGGTCGGCGCGGGCAAGGACTGGCAAAGCGAGGCCAAGGACGCCGTTCGTCCATTTGCCGAAATGCGGCTGGGACAATTGTCGCAGGTGCTGGGCGACCGCGAATGGCTCGAAGACCGGTTCACCATTGGCGATCTGGTTATGATTGATGTGCTGCGCGCAGCCCGCGAACCGGGACTCGTCGCTGCCTATCCTAACCTCACCGCTTATATCGAACGCGGGACCTCTCGACCAGCATTCAAGGCCGCAATAGCGGCACAACTGGATGCGTTTGCAAGGAACGAGCCGGTCGCGGCGTGATTAAATTCGGGGGCAAAACCGAAGGAGAAGAGCAATGTATGTAGATGGATTTTTGCTAGCGGTGCCAACCGCCAACAAAGAAAAATATCGCGAACATGCCGAGAAGGCCGTGCCGATATTCAAGGAATTCGGCATGACCCGGATGGTCGAATGCTGGGGCGAGGATGTGCCCGATGGCAAGGTCACCGATTTCAAGCGCGCGGTGAAGGCCAAGGATGACGAAACCGTCGTCTTCAGCTGGTGCGAATATCCCGACAAGGAAACCCGTGATGCAGCAAATGCAAAGATGATGTCAGACCCGCGTATGGCCGAAATGGGCGAAATGCCTTTCGACGGCAAACGGATGATATTCTCGGGCTTTGCGCCGATCCTGGAACGCGGCTCGGACAAGGACGCTGGCTATATCGAGGGCTTTGTCATCCCGGTCGAGGTCAAGAAGAAGTCGGATTATCAAGCGGTTGCTGAGGCTGCTGCTCCGATCTTCATGGAGCACGGCGCAACCGCCGTCGTTGAAACATGGGGCGAAGACTTGATGAAGGGCGAGGTCACAGACTTCTACAAAGCTGTCGATGCGACAGAGGACGAGAATATCGTCTTTTCATGGATCGCCTGGCCATCGAAAGCTGCGCGCAGCGAAGGCAATAAAGCCACCATGGCCGACGAACGCTTCCAGCCCGGCGCAGGCGCGGGCATGCCCGGCGACATGCCGATGCCGTTCGACGGCAAACGCATGATCTTCGGCGGCTTCGTGCCGATACTGGACCAATAGGGAGAGGAAAAATGGCAAACAAACATGGCGATTTCATCTGGTATGAGCTGATGACAAATGACGCCGACGGTGCGCGGGATTTTTATTCCGCCGTCGTCGGCTGGGATATCGAGGCGAAGGGCAGCGGCGACATAGATTACCGGATGATATCCGCGTCCGGTGGACCGGTGGCGGGGCTGATGCCGCTGACTGCAGAAATGCTATCGAACGGTGCGCGGCCTTGCTGGGCGGGCTATATTAACGTCGATGATGTCGATGCCAGCGCAGACGCGGTCAAGGCGGCAGGCGGGTCCATCCATATGCCGCCGTGGGAAATTCCCGGCATTGGCCGGATGGCCTTTGTCGCCGATCCACAAGGCGTGATGTTCTACATCATGAAGCCAACGCCGCCCGCCGATAACCCTGACGCGACAAGCACCAGCTTTGCCGCGACCACACCGATGGTGGGCCACTGCGCATGGAACGAGCTGTCATCGACCGACCCCGAAGCATCCAAGGCGTTTTACGGCAAGCTGTTCGGCTGGGTCAAAGAGGGCGAGATGGATATGGGGCCGCTTGGCAAATATGAATTCTGGAAAGACGCCGAGGGTCGTTTTGGCCTGGGCGTGGTGATGCCGAAAATGGCGGAAATGCCGATTCCGATGTGGATGTATTATTTCCGCGTGCACGATATCGACACGGCGGTGGCCACGATAAGCGCAAAGGGCGGACAGGTCTTTCAGGAACCCATCGAAATCCCCGGTGGCGATTTCAGCATGGACGGCATGGACCCCCAAGGCGCAACATTTGCACTGGTCGGGGCGAGAAAGTAAGAACATTTCGAGGGAGAGAGAAAATGCAAAATACCGCACCGCGCTGGCTGTTGTGGGTCAGCATCATAGTGTTGCTGTGGAACCTGATGGGGGTTGGCGCTTTTGTCAGCCAATGGCTGATGTCCGCCGAACAGCTTGCCACGCTGCCGCCGGAACAGCAGGCGATGTGGGCTTCGATGCCGTCTTGGGCATGGGC
>JANMPK010000336.1:0-4385 GCA_031369825.1 Sphingomonadales bacterium | reverse complement strand
AGCGCGACCAGCGTCGCCGCAGCAAGGCAAAGCGAGGGAAAGAACAGCAGCTGGCTGTCTTCGCGTGACAGCAGATACACGCCAAACGGGTCGAGCAGATATTTCCATATGGCCATCGCGCCAAGGCACAAAATCGCTGCCTGTAGCGGATAGGCATAGCGGCGAAACAATCCAAAGATCACCAATAAGCCGACAATGACCTGAAAGAAGCCCCAAGGAATCTGGAGCATACTCATGCCGCCGACGCCACCATAATATTTGTTGGCAACGCCAACGCCAACCGCCGGCATCACGGCCTTGACCAAACCCCAAAGGATGATGAGCATTCCGGTCGAAAACCGCAGAAATAATAGGCTGTAGGCACGCATGATGATCTCCCTAAGCCAAGCAGTTCGAACGGCACATGTGAAAGGTTGCATTATGCCTTTTTGGGCGGCCAAGGAAAAAAGCCGGAAGTCTGTGCTACATAAGCCGCATATTCCGGCCGTGTCTTTTTCATTCCACGTTCGAGTAGCGGTTTGCCCGACCAGCGGGTCAGCGTGAAGGTCAGGAATATCGGTCCAATTATGCTGATCCATCCGGGCAAACCTGTTTCAGCAGCGACCAGCCAGATGCCCCACCACGTGCAGGCATCGCCGAAATAATTGGGGTGGCGGGTGTAGCGCCACAGCCCGGTGTCGAGGACCTTGCCTTTGTTCGCCGGATTGGCGCGGAAGGAGTTGAGCTGCGCATCGCCGATGGTTTCAAACGCGATGCCGATCAGCGCAATCGCCGCACCCAATGCGCCAAGTGGTCCTATCACTGTACGCCCGCCATCGCTCGCCCAAATGCCGAGTTGTGCAGGCAGGCAGGTGATGAACAGCAACGGCGCTTGCGTCAGGAACACCGAAAGGAGCGACGTTTTGGACCAGCTCCATCCCTTTTTCTCGATTACGCTGCCCATGATTTTTGCGTAGCGCGGATCTTCACCATGAGCGCGCCAACGGGTCCATAAATGCCCTGACAGCCGCAATCCCCATAGCGTCGTCAGCCCAAGCAGCAGATGCGATCTCGCACCCGGCGCGCCAGACTGCGCCCATGTCGCCCATGCCAGCAGCACCATCCCGAATGCCCAGAAAGCGTCGATGAAGGACACATCCTTGATGCGCACCGAATAAGCCCACAGTAACAGTATGGCCGCCAACAATGCAGCAGCATTGAACGACAATGCCATCGCAACGCTGGTCATTTTTCGCCTCCAGAAACCGCATATCTCATGCCGTTGGAAGGATACTTGGGCGTCACCGTTGCGTATATTTCGGCAAGCTTGCCCATGTCGGCCTGATAATCCCCGGTAGGCCAGATTGCCGGGCCGAGTCCGCCAGTTTTGGTACCATAATCCATCATGCCGACGACCAGCGGCACGCCAGCGCCCAACGCGATATGATAAAAGCCGGTTTTCCATGCCTTTACCGAACCGCGCGTACCTTCAGGCGCTATGGTCAGCATGAATTCCTTGCGACGTTTGAACTCGTCAATCATCGCCTCGACATAATTTTTGCTCGACGTGCGATCAACCGGAACGCCGCCCATATCGAGCATGAAATTGGTGAACGGCCAGCGGAACAGCGTGGTTTTAGCCATGAAATGTGGCTTGATGCCTAGCTCGTCAGTGAGCCCAAGGAAATACACGAAATCCCAGTTGCTGGTATGCGGTGCCGCAATCAGCACAAATTTGCGCGGCTCCGGCACGACGCCATGCGCGCGCCAGCCGTGGCGCTTGTAGATGCCGACGAGCGCACGACGAAACATGCGCGACAGCAAGCTCGGCTTGCGCTCTTCCACTGACATATTCTAACTCTCCCCAACGCCAAGCTTAGCGATGTTACACGCGCGCGCAAACGCTTGTTTCAAAGATACGCAGGCGCTAGGCATCTGGCTTCAAAATCATAAGAAGCGGGAAAATCTATGTTGCAAAGCGGCCAGACTGCAATACCGGTGATATCCTCAACCGGCCTGTTCACGCCTTCGGACACCATCAGCAACGAGGAGCTTGTTGCCAGCTTCAACGCCTATGCCGACCGCTACAATGCAGCGCACCCACATGCCGAGCCGCTGGTTCACAGTTCGGTCGAGTTTGTCGAGAAAGCCAGCGGAATCAAATCACGCCACGTGATGGACAAGACCGCAATCCTCGATCCCGATATCATGGAGCCACGCTATCCTGAGCGGCCCAATGAACAGATTTCGATGATGGCCGAAATCGGTGTTGCCGCCTGCCGTGATGCGCTGGCAAAGGCTCGGCGTAATATCGCCGATGTCGATGCCGTGCTATGCGCAGCATCGAACATGCAGCGCGGTTATCCGGCGATGGCGGTCGAAATCCAGCACGAACTGGGCATGGAACGCGGCTTCGGTTTTGACATGAATGTTGCCTGCTCGTCGGCGACATTCGGAATTCAGACTGCGGCTGATTATATCCGTAGCGGCAATGCGCGGTCGGTTTTGGTGGTCAATCCTGAGATTACCTCTGGCCATTTGAACTGGCGCGACCGTGACAGCCATTTCATTTTCGGCGATGTCGCAACCGCGATTTTGGTCGAAGCCAAGGATATCGCGCCATCTGCTCACTGGGAAATCCTTGGAACCCGCCTGAAAACCCAGTTCTCCAACAATATCCGTAACAATTTCGGCTTCCTGAACCGTGCGCACGGCGATGGACCGGTCGACCAAAGCGGCCCGCGCAATGACAAGTTGTTCGTGCAAGAGGGCCGCAAGGTTTTCAAGGAAGTCGTGCCGATGGTCGGCCATATGATCCTTGAACATGCCGAAAGCCTCGGCCTGACTGGCTCCGACCTACGCCGCATGTGGCTGCATCAAGCCAACACGGGGATGAACCGCCTGATTTCGCAGAAGGTGCTTGGCCATGAAGCGAGTGACGATGAGAGCCCGACGGTGCTCGATACTTATGCCAACACGTCGAGCGCCGGCTCGATTATTGCGTTTCACAAGCATAATGAAGACTTAGTGACAGGAGATATCGGCCTAATCTGCTCGTTCGGCGCAGGCTATTCGGCAGGTACAGTCTTCGTTTGCAAGGCTGGGTGAGCGGCACGCCACTCTGATGGCTGTGTAAATTCGCCGCGCCAAATGCCGCGTTTGGCGGCGCGGGCTTGATCCTCTTCAGTGCCGTAGCTACGCATGCCGTAAAATTCGTCGCTAACTGCCATTCCGGCAAGCACTTGTGCGGCTGCAAGGTCAGCTATCCGTATGTTTGAACAGGTCGCAATCGAGCGCGAATAGCGGTCTTGCGCTTCTGCTGTGCAAGTCAGGCCCGGCTCCAGCATTATCTGTTCCAGCGCTGCCCGCGAGGCTTTGCCACATTCCCAAACGCTACCGTTTTCGTCCAAGCATGTTTGACGATATTCTGGCGCGTCGATACCATCTAGACGCAACCTCCGTTTATCAATCGCAAAGCTATCGCCGTCGGTCACTGCCACCTTGCTTGTGCCAGCCGGGAGGATTTCACGTTGATCGGTAAAGCGACCATAAAACCAGGCAAGAAGCATTATAATAATCAGCAACCCGAGCAGTCCGATGTTACGCATACATCCGCGTTTGCGCTGATGGCTCGAAACCGGGAATCGTGCGGGTTTGGGCAATCGGATACTTAGCCTTTGCCACTCAAAGACGGGTATGCTTGCTTTATATGGTCATAAATGGCGACGTGCAGCCGGTGCGCAAATTCACACCCATAATATTCTTTATCATGCCATGCGACACGTGCCTCAAGTGGTTCATAACCTGGCATCGTCAGAAAAATTGTCTTCCCCTTCTCTACGAAGGTTGCCGAGTGCATACGGAAGCCAGAACGCGACAGATCAATCACTGACACCTTGAAACGGCCACCGCGATATTCACGCACGTCACCGACAATCTTGACATGGTCCCGCACGAACTGACGCGAGTTAAATGATTGTTCGTCCTTGTCCATTCCATCGTCGCTTGCGACCACGGTATTCTCCTTGATGCAGTTAATACCGCTCCAAAGTTACTAATGCCTTGGTCAGCATATTTTTGGCAAGTCTAAATCTTTTCATTTCAATGGTATTTAGTCCAATATCATTGCCAGCAAAATATAGATCAGGATCGGTGATCCAACACCGATCAATGTAGCAGCTGCAAACAATACACGCACGATGGTAACATCAATACCTGTCCAGTTGGCAAGCCCTGAGCAAACGCCCAGCAGTTTCTGGTTTGCTTTATCAAGAGTTAAACGCGGCATTTTGCTAGTTCCTTTCTTTGAGTTCGCACGCCCGGCAATCCTGTTTGCTTTGCCGGGCATGATGCGGTTACCTGAATTCATTGTCATGTCGTTCAGGCGACGACGCCAGCAACTGGAG
>JANMPK010000231.1:0-14549 GCA_031369825.1 Sphingomonadales bacterium | reverse complement strand
CGGCTGTTAATGCTGATTGGCCTGCCAACTGTCTTCGTTCTGCTTACCCTGCTCAGGGGTGAACAAATCGCGCCGCTTAAACTTTATTTGGGCGGGGTGGCTTTGGCTGTGATGGGTCTGTACTTCCCCAATTTATGGGTCACTGCAAAGGCGGATCGCCGCAAACAGGAAATCGTCAACGGTTTTCCCGATAGCCTTGATTTGATGCTGGTCTGCGTCGAAGCAGGGCTGGGGATGGAGGCCGCGTTTGACAGGGTTGGCCGCGAAATGCTGCGCTCGCATCCGCTTGTGGCGCAATTATTGTCAATGGTCACACTGGAGATGCGCGCAGGTTCCAGCCGTGAAGAGGCGCTGCGCAATATGGCCGACCGTTCGCAGGTTTCCGAGATCCGGTCTTTTTCAACATTGCTGATCCAATCAGATAAATTGGGTTCGAGCATCGGCGATACCCTGCGGATCTATGCGCTAGAAATGCGCGAAAAGCGCCGGATGCGCGCCGAAGAAAAAGCACACCGTTTGCCGGTATTGCTCTCCGTCCCGCTGGTTGCGTGCATGCTGCCAGTGATGATCGGTGTTTTGATGTTGCCTGCAATAATTCGCGTCGTGCGCGAGATATTGCCGATTATGGCGGGGTAAAAAATATGATGAAAAATTGGTCCAATGCAATTTTATCGGGAAGCATGTTGTTGGTCATGGCTGGTTGTGCTGGCCCGCAAAATCTGTCTCCGGAATTCCGCCTTTCAAGCAAAGCCCCCGAGCCTGTTCTCGAAGGTTCTTTAGTTCAGCGCGGCAAAGCACAATTGAGCGCCGGGCTTCATGCTATGGCCATCGAGACTTTTCGTGCCGAAATCCGGCAATCGTCAGAAAGCGCAGAGGCCTATAACGGACTGGCCATAGCATATGACCGGATTGGCCGTCCCGATCTTGCCCGGCGATATTTTGAAGTTGCGCTGGCAAAAGCCCCGGATGAGCCGCGCTATCGTAGCAACCTTGCCCGGTTTTTCGTGCGCTCGGGAGAGCCAGAGCTTGCTGCTAATCTAGGTATCGAAAACGCTGACGCCACTGTGGTTGTCGTCGCACCGGTGATTTCTCCTGAACCTATAGCAGTTGTGTTGACAACGGTTTCTGGTTTTGAACCATCTGCAAATGTTTCAACTTTGATCGAGGCAATGCCCGTCCCGAACCCGGTGGTTGCAGTTGGCCATGTGCCCGAATTTCTTGGCAGAAAAGGCGTGCTCTCGGGATTGGTTTCGGTGAGCCAAGCGCAAATTATAATGCCTAAATTGAGCGTCATAGTATCAGCGCCTACTACACCATTGCCATCGCGCGAACCGATTGATCGTAACATCAGTATCGGCGACCTACCCCGCGACCCTCGCCGGTCCGGCGCACGGATGGAAAGGGTGTCGCTGGGCGAAGTGATGCTGATCACAGCAGAAACGCCGCCGGTGTTACCGAACCAAAAGCCGAATAGCATGCACACAAGCTTTGCCTCGTTTGACCAGCGGCTTTCGGGTTGGCTGGCGCAGGCAATTGCAATGGAGCACCAACAAAGCAGCCCGGCTGAAATAGAAAATTCGGCAATGTTTGCTGCGCTTGAGCGCGCCGAAATTGACGTGGCTTTGGCCCAGGTTGACACCAATGGTCCTGTGAATTTGGACAAGGATCTGATCGAGTTTGCATATATATTCTTCGACGATGCCGCATCATCTTAATCGTGAAAATATGATCTTTCGATTTGCCTTGTTGTCGTTGATTTGGTTTGCATGCGCGGCGGTTCAATATCCTGCGCATGCCGAAGCAGATTCCGGCGATGCGCCGCCTGCTGACATCCAATATCTATTGGCGACCGATGCTGCGATAAAAAATGGCCGTTATGTTCAGGCACAGCAAATGCTGTCATGGCTCAAGGACAATGCTCCCCAGTCATTAAACGATGACGTAGCCTTGTTGCACGCTGAATATTACAGCGTTGAGGGCCGTGTCGCAGATGTTTCCACGGCACTTGCAGAAATAAAGGATAAAGGCCGCAATGCCTGTCGCCAAGACAGCATCCGTGGCTGGATCGCTGGCAAGCAAGGCGACACTAGCCGGTCAATACTGTTCCTTGCCCGCGCCACAACCATTTGTCCGGATGATATCGGAGCATGGAATTTGCTTGGGCTTGCTTTTGCCGAAAAAGGCGAAGTCGCGGCCAGCCGCGAAGCTTTTGAAAAGGCGCTAAACTTGTCGCCTAGGCAACCCGGCCTGCTCAACAATTATGCCTTGGCGCTGCTCCAATCAGGGGAGAGCAAAGCGGCATCACAAAAGCTGGAGCAAGCTCTGGCGATTGATCCTGCCAATCCTGCAATTATTGCCAATCGCGATTTTGTTAATGCCATGCTGGGTAGCAAACCTGTTCGCAGCGCCAATGAAACCGAGGCGCAATGGGCAAGCCGTCTGCTGAGTGCCGGCAACGGTGCGCGCGCTGGACAAAATAAGGCTTTGACCACAGCGTTGTTTTCACAAGCCGTTCTGTTGCTTGACCATTTTGACGAAAGAGCTTGGGGAATTGCAACCCAATTGAGTTCAACCTCCATCAAATGACCATATCATTTGCAACTATGGCGCTTTGGATCGCCTCATTATTGGCAGCGGCAGTATCGGATTGGCGGTCGTTTCGCATTCCCAATATTCTACCGGGTTTCATCATAATATTGTTTCTGGCAGCCCAGTCTTATTCAGGTTTTACCGCCGCTCAATGGGGCCACGGCTTTCATTTTCTGATCGCGCTCAGCTTTGGCATGGTTCTTTTCGCGCTTCGCTGGATTGGCGGCGGCGATGCCAAATTATATGCGGCTATAGCCTTATGGTTTGATATGAAATCAGCGGTGATATTGATCTTTATGACCGGGATTTCCGGGCTTTTATTAGCAATATGCTATTTGATAGTGCGGATGTTTATCCGCCGGAAGGGTCCAGCCAAGAGCACTCTAGCCAAGCGCAAGCAAGAGCGGCGCATACCTTATGGCGTCGCAATTTCTATCGGTGCGGTGCTGACGGCTTCATTTATCGGGTGGGCCAAGCTATTTCCTGGTATCGGCCCGGCATTAGGTGGCTTACCTATAAACTAATGGGTGGTTTTTGAGCCCGGTTTGGTTGCAGCGCGCATGCCTTCCCGGCCAACAATCAATTCTGCCCGGGATGCAACACCAAGCTTCCTGAAAATGCTGTTGAGGTGGGTTTTGACGGTACCCTCTGTCAAATCACACCGCTCTGCTATCTGCCGATTGCGCAAGCCAAGGCAGACCAGTTCGACAATTTCATGCTCTCGCTTCGTCAAAAGGTCATCAGACCGAACCGAACCGGAAGGCCGCTCGATCGAATATTGCAACGCCGGTTCGGTGACATTGCTTTCAAACCACTTACCGCCGCCAAGAACAGTGCGCATGCCCTCGATAATGATATCAGGGTCGCTATCTTTCAAGGCAATGCCTTTTATGCCTAGCCGCATCGCATCTATGGTTTGTTCGGGATCGATATGCACCGTCAGGAACATCGCAGGCACTTGTGGATAATGCACCCGCAGATAGCGCAGTACGCGCAAACCTCCACCATCGTGCATCGTCACATCGAGCATAGCGATGCTGGGGCGTTCGATTTCAATCTTTTGAATGGCCTCTTCGACAGAGAGCGCCGTGGTTATATCAAAATCCTCTGCACCAGCCAGATATTGGCTAAAACCGTGCAAAAAGAACGGATGGTCATCGACTATAAGTATTTTATGCATCGTCCACCTGCTGCATCGGAATGCGTATGGCAAGTAATACCCCCTGCTCAAGACCTTCCACATAGGCTTCTCCGCCAACCAGCCGCAGCCGGTGACGCAAAGAAGCAGACTGCAAAGTCAGTGAGGCTTTTGTGCCACCCGTTCCCCCCGTTGAAATATGGCCACGATCATTCACGACCATCATAAGCGCATCTTGCTTGAGGGACAGGGAGGCTGTCAAGGATTTGCTGTTAGCATGACGAACAGCATTGGCGACGACTTCGCGTAGCAAATGTTCGATATTGATAGCGGATTCAGGGTCGATTGGGATCGCAGGCTCTTCAGAAACAAGTTTGGCATCTATGTCCCATTGCAACGAAATGCCGCGCATACATATATCAAGTTGGGTCACCAGATTGACGGTTTGGGTCTCGCTCTGGCTGACGTCTAACAACCCGCGCAGCCGCGCCTGTTCAAGCGTTAGAATGTCGACTGATTTGCGTATTTCCAATTGCGCCGGCCCACCTGCGATATCTTTACGCTTTGCAATCGTCAGCAAACGCATCCGCAAAGCAGCCAGTGATTGCAAGACACCGTCATGCAAATCACGGCGTGCGACATCATGCGCATCAGCAATGAAGTTGCGTTCTGCCATTGCTATGCGGCCAAGAAAATCAGCCATTTCGGATACATGCTGTCCTAAGTGAAATGCCTCTGCGATCAAGGCAGCGTCAACCGGCCGTTGCACAGCACAAATAACCCCGCCACGTGACCGATCAATATGGAGCGGTTGTAACATGGCCGCCGAAATATTTGCCTTGTGCAACATGACCGCCAATCGTTTCTCGCTTTCATCAAATGGTCTCGCCAACCTGTCGCCAGCCGAGACAATCTGATTAAGCTCACAATCGAAAATGCTGCACCCTGCAGGCAGCGTTTTGAATGCAGCCAATAGGCTTTCCTGATCATTCGCCAAATCCAATGCTTGCAGATTCTTGTGAAAATAGCGGTTGGTAGCATTCTTGGCCGGGGCAGCCATCAGACACGCGGCGCGTTGGGGTACAAACAGATCGGCATATCCCTGTATCCATGTTTGCAGATCAAATTCGAACGAGCGTTCTGGTGACAGCATCTTCAACGACGAAAAATCATTGCTGAATTTCTCGATTAGGTAACGTCGGTTAGCCCATAGGATCAGCATAGCGATAGCCAATATCTGTAGCACCGCAGTAATCAGTTCGGCAGTAAGGGATGACGGTGCATCCGGTTTCGGGATTGCAAAGCCGAGCAGTGCCGCACCATCGCGCAGTATGAAAGCAAAGGGCGCAATCATGACGGTGAAAAACACAGCTCTCTTGCCGACCCGAAGACTCAAAGCATAAATGACTACGGATAAAGCAAAGGCAATGGTTGCGCCTTCGTGCCCCTTGACTAACACCATCGTCACTATCGCCAGCAATGAATCACCTGTCACCACAAATCGGCACAGCGCAACATTCAATGGTTGTCCTGCAAATGCACCGATCAGGGTAGCGACAGTCCAGGCGATCCAGATATAAGATAATGTCAATAAAACAATATTAGCCGAATCCATCCGCAGTAGTGTCCCGGCATAATCAAATACCAATGCACACAGCAGAATCCGGATCAGCGGCATGATCCAAAACACGCACTGTCCGGCGATATTGGTGATGTATTTCCCCAAAGCGTTAATTTTAATATCCTTTAGTATAACTATTTATACATCTTTAGATATACTACTAAAGTTATATAATTGAATTATATTGGTAAATTTTGTTAATCCGTCTTGCGAATCTATGCAGGATAGTGGTTACTGAGATGGTAACGAATCGGTTTATACCATTCTAGGGTCGCCCACTGGAATGGCAATTCCGTCAGCTTGGAAATTCAAGCGTCGGCTTTGTGAATCAGGAATAAGGGCACAATGTTTACAGGGACATCATTGGATATTTGCATGACCCAAAGGGTCGGGGCTCAACCCCTGACTTTGGATGTCTGCATGCCCATCCCCCCAAGTTCAGCCATCATTTTCCGCGCCTGCCATGAAGGTTCAGGCCCGTTGTCATTTTGCATAGGAACGCATCATGGATTATAGAAATACAGATATCGCAGCTGGGCCGGTCATTGCAGACTTAGGCAGCGCAGACGCGGCGGTGGCATTGGATGCAGCGGCAACGCTGGCAGTTGCCATGCAGTCGGGCGCTATTCTGTTGCCAACCGCTGATGGGCAACTTGTGTTGCCAGCCGGGGTTGGCCTTAATGATATCAAGGTTTCCGGTCGTGATCTTATAATCAAGATGCCCGACGGCACACAAATGGTCGTGCCCGACGGGGCCATATTTGTTCCGGAAATTGTCGTCAACGGCGTTGCTGTCCCGCCGCTTAACATCGCGGCGTTGCTCATCGGACAAGAACCGCAACCTGCGGCCGGTCGTCCGCAAAGCTCGGGCGGCAATTTTGCTGATCCGGTTGGCGATATTGGCGATGCGTTTGCCCTTGGTGACTTGCTGCCGCCAACCCAATTGGCATTTCCCGAGCCCGAAGAGCGTGAAATTATACCCGGGCTAGTCGACGAAGAGCCTACGACAATCATCATTACGCCAGACCAGCCTGCCGGCTCGGTCAATGCAACATCATCTGTCCAAGAAGCGGCGCTGCCTGCGCGCGAGACTGAACCATCGGGTTCAAACCCTTCGTCAACCGCCGAAACAACGGCAGGCAATATCGTTTTCGACGCACCTGATGGCGTTGATTCGGTCACTCTCAACGGCACTGCGATTACTGCGGTCGGACAGGCTTTTGTCACCTCGCTTGGCACATTAACAATAACCAGCATCACAGCCGGCAACATCGGTTATACCTATACGCTTACCGACAACACGACGCAGCCAAGCTCGATGGACGTTTTTGCGGTCGTTGTGACAGACAGTGATGGTGATACTGCGTCTGCCAACCTGACCATCAACATCGTTGATGACGTGCCGACTGCACGTAATGATACAGACGGCGTCGCCGCGGGCACTTACACTGCGCAGGCCGGAAATGTGGTGACCGGCGTTGGCACAACCAGCGGTGCCGAGGGTGCCGATACCCAGGGTGCCGATGGCGCATTTATATCCGGCGCACGCGCAGGAACCGGAACAGACACATTCGCCGCCGTCGGAACACCAATCATTGGTCAATATGGCACGCTCATCATCAATGATGCGAATGGCAATTATACTTACACCCGCAACCCAGGCACGCCCGGCGGAGTCAATGACGTCTTCACCTATCAATTGCGAGACAATGATGGTGACAATGCTACGGCGACCTTGACGATTGCAATCGGCGACAGCCCTGCGGTCATTACGTTCATTCCGTCGGTTGGCGAGGGAACTGTTGTTTCCGAGGTCGGCCTGCCTGAACGCGGCATCGAACCGGCTGGGTCGAATCCCGTCCTGCCAGTCGAAGCAACAACAGGAACAATCACTTTCCTTTCGCCAGATGGCGTCGCCAGCGTTTCTCTGGGTGGAACCGTAATCACGCCGGGCGCGCTGCCTCAACAGGTGTTTTCCGACGCGACCGGAACTTTGGTGGTCACGGCCTATACTTATAACCCGGCAACTGGCGTGGGCAGTGTAACCTATAACTACACGCTGACTGACAATACGGTGAATACCGATGGCACGGTTGTCAGCTTCCCGATCATCGTAACTGACCTGGACGGCGACGCGTCGCCAATCGACACTCTCGACATCACAATAGTCGATGATGCCCCGCGTGCCGATAATGATACGGCCGGCCTGACAGAAGGCGGGGCTTCGTCGGTTACGTTTGATGTGGATGCCAACGATGTTTCCGGTGCGGATGGCACTGCGAGCCGGGTTTTCACAACTCTCAGTGGCACTTACGGGACAATCACACTTAACGAAGATGGCACGCAGACATATACTCTGAATGCCGCAGGGCAGTTGGCGATTGATGCGCTTGCCCCCGGGGCGACGCTTACCGACAGCTTCAACTACACCCTGACAGACGGCGATGGCGACACCGATCCGGCCACACTGTTGGTCACGCTTACCGGCGCAGACGATCCGGTTGTTATTACCAATTTGACGCCTGCTGCCGATGGCGGTGACGTTACCGTGGACGAGGATGATTTGTCTGCAGGTTCCGACGCAACGCCCGAGGCTTTGACCCAGGCTGGCGACTTTACCATTTCGGCACCCGATGGATTGGATGACCTCACAGTCGGCACAGTGAACGTGATTGTGAATGGTGTTTATGTCGGTGGCAGCGCTACAACACCTCTCGGCAACACACTGACCTTTACCGGTTATAATGCTGCAACAGGCGTTGTCAGCTATACTTACACGCTGAATGCCGCAGAAACACATGCCAATGCAGCCGAACAAAACAGCCTGTTTGAAAACTTCGCGGTTACGCTAACCGATCTCGATGGATCGACAACTGGTGCCACTCTGTCAGTAAATATCATTGATGATGTTCCAGCGGCTTATGCCGATGAAGACAGCGTCACCGAAGACGGTTTTAGCGGCGAGTTTGAAGGCGTTTACGCCGACGGTAACGTCATAACCGGAACCGGTGGTTTTGATGTCAGTGTTACCGGAGGACTGGACGTCAATGATACGGATGGTGTTGCAGACACCCAAGGTGCCGATGGCGCAACCGTAACTGCCGTCGCTTTTGACGGGACCGATGGTGCAGTAGACGGCGATACAGCTGGTGCATATGGCACGCTGACACTCAACGCCGACGGTAGCTATCTCTATGTTTTGAACAACTCTGACGGCACCGTTCAAGGTCTCGATTCGACCGAAACTCTGACCGAAATCTTCAATTATACGATAACCGACGCCGATGGCGACGCCCGCGAAACAACGCTGACCATCACGATCAGGGGCAGCAACGACGGCGTTTCCATCACTGGTCTGAGCGGCGAGGGTGCAGAAGAAACACTCTACGAAGACGACCTTTCGGACGGCTCTTCGCCGGTTTCTTCTGCTCTAACACAGACCGGCAGCTTCGATCTATCTGCACTGGATGGTGTTTCAACCATCACCGTTGGTGGCCAGGCAATCTTCACTGCCGGTGCGTTTGTTCCCGGCATTACCATCGGCACCGCTTATGGCACACTGACGATTACCGGCTTTACACCGGTAGTTGGCGCAGACGGTGACGTTATTGGCGGCAATGTTACCTATGAATATGTGCTGAGTGACAATACGCTCACCCACACCGGTGCCAATAGTTCATCGTTAACCGACAGTGTTGCAGTCGTTGTTACCGATACCGATGGAACCAGCGCCCCCGCCAGCCTCGACATCCGCATTGTCGATGATGTGCCGCAGGCATTTGCTGATACTCCTGAGCCGGGTGCTGAAAACGCACCAATTACAGTTGATGTTCTCGCTAATGACACCAAAGGTGCGGACGGCGTTGCTGAAAGCACTGTCGCCTTTGTAGAGGGTTCGCTTGTCGGTTCTGGCATACTCATCAATAACAATGATGGCAGCTTCACTTATACGCCCGCAACGGGTGAAACCGGCACAGTCTCGTTTAAATATACGATAGTGGACGGCGATGGTGATCCATCGGAAGCAACGGTTACGATCTTATTGGCCGAAGACTCTGTGCCAATGGTCAAAACAACCACCAATTTGACGGTGGATGAAGACGGGCTTGCCAATGCGAATGTTGACAGTGAACCACTTGCCAGCGGCGAGACAAATTCGACCGAAAGCCGCACCTCTTCGGGTACCGCAGTCGTCAATTTCGGCAGCGATGTGCCGACTGACCTGCTTGGTTCCATCGTTTTGGTTGATACACCGGCTCTCGATACACAATTGCAGACGCTAAACGGGAATGCGATTGTTTTTGCTTTGGAAGCTGGAACCGGCGATCTGGTTGGTAAAGACGGCACCACCGAAGTCATCCGCATCCACATCACAGGGGCCATAACCGGTCCAACACTGGGCGATGTCACTTACAGCTATACAACGACATTGTCTCAACCGGTCAAGCACATAGCAGATGGCACCGAGAATAGTGATAGTCTTGCCAATGTGACATTCCAAGTTACCGACAGCGATTCCGACCAAGCCACCGGTAGCTTCAATATAAATATTGTCGATGACATCCCTAGCGCGGTGAGTGAGACGGCAATCTCTGTCGCCGAAGATGCAACCGATGTGGGCGGCAATGTTCTGGCCAATGACACCAAAGGCGCCGACGGCGCGACGCTGACATCGGTGACGGTGGGTGATGTAACAACGGCCATTGCCGCTGTTGGAACTACCAATTATTCCAATGCAAACGGTGCTTACACCTTTACCGCCGCTGGCGCGTGGACTTTCAATCCATCGACAGGCCTGAACAATGCCGACGGCGTTGACGCGTCGTTCACTTATATCATCACAGATGGTGACGGCGACACAGCCACCACCGCGCAGCCGATCACCATCACCGATGGTGCAAAGCCAGGCGATGCGGGCACGATAACGCTGGTGCTAGACGACCAGAATCTTGCCGATGGCAGAACGCCCGCGCCGCCGGAAAATGACGCCGCCACGCTGACTTTTGGTCAGGGTTCGGATGCGATCAGCACGATAGTTTTCGATACTGACCTAACGCTGCTGAACAACGCGAACCTGACTTGGGAGCGTACCGACGCGACGCATATCGTCGGCAAAGATACTGGCAGCGGCGCGCCTGTTGTCACGCTCGAACTGGTCCGCAGCGGGTTGACCGCTACGGTCACGGCAACGCTGAATGATAATTATGACGCGCACCCCGGCTTGGGTGATATTCTTGTCAATCTTGGCTCGGTCAAGGTGATCGCAACTGATATCGATGGCGACACCGCGTTTGGAACCGTTGCAGTAACCGTGTCGGATGATATTCCTGTTGTTACATTGGTACTTGAACCTGAAGGCATAGCGACCGTCGACGAAACGACACTTGGTGTATCGTCGGGCGCTGTCAGCTTTGCAGACACATTTGATATCGAATTCAATGCCGACGGCCAAGCCGCGACCGGCGCCACGCTTTATGCGCTCGGCGTGTCGGCGGCCGATGCCAATTCGGGTCTTGTTGATGTGGCAACCGGCGAAGCGGTTTTGCTGCGGGTCAATGGCAGCGGTGTTGTTGAAGGATATTCGGCAACCGGCGGCGTTGTGTTCACGATTTCGGTCGGCGCGACAACGGGTGACGTGACATTGACGCAATCGCGCGCGGTTACGCATCCGGTTGATACCGACCCCAATGACGCGCTTGGTCTTGATGCGGCAAATCTCGTTACGCTGACCCTGACGATCAAGGACGGCGACGACGACACAGATTCAGAAACCGCCAATATCGGCAACCGGTTTACCTTCCTTGATGATGGTCCTTCGGTCAGCCTAGCACCGCCGCCTGCTCTTATTATTCAGGTTGATGAAACGGATCTGGCCGGTTCGCTGACTGCGAGTGGTAATCTTTCCGCGTTCATCACCGGCATTGATTATGGCAGCGACGGTGAAGGAACCACAGTTTACACGCTGGGTATCGCTGCCGATGGCGTGGAAACTTTACTGTTTGATACAGAAACTGGACAAAACGTTGTCCTGACAATGAATGGCGATATTGTCGAAGGCCGGACCGCGACAAGCGGTGATTTGGTGATTATGATCGAAATCAACGCAGCCACGGGAGAGGCATTGTTTACCCAGTGGCGTGCGGTCAAACATGCCGACACCGACGACCACAATGACGCAACGGGCCTCGGCTTGGCTTCGTTGGTAACGGTCACTGCAACGGTAACCGACCGCGACGGTGACAGTGCAACCGCAACCGCAGATGTCGGCGCGGTGTTCTCGATCCTCGACGCTGGTCCAACCTTCGGGTCCAACCAGCTAATCCAATTGGATGATGATACGCTTGGCGGAAACGCAGGTGGCATCGGCGATATCGGTCCAGACGATATTGCAAACGATGTTGGCACATTGAATTATGATTTCGGGAAAGACACGGGCGGCAGCATCGTCTTTTTGACGACCGGTGCGCCAGCTGGTTTTCGCTATGTGGATACCGGTTCCGATATCCAGATCGAGCAATTACAAGGCGGTCTTTGGGTCAAGGTTGTGACCGTAACCCTCATCGAATCGGACGGTTATTATACGGTCACGCAGAATGCAAATATCCTGCATGCCGCCGGTGGCGACGATGAAACCGGCATTGATTTCACGCTTGATTATACGATCACCGACGGTGACGGCGATACCGTTCCCGGTAGCGTGACGATCAATGTCAATGACGACACACCGGTTGCCAATGTGGTGACCAGCAGCGACACAGTCGATGAGGACGGATTAGCACCCAATGGCCTACCCGGCGCAGAGGCCCAGAATCCTGGCGATATTGCCGACGATAGCACCGTTGCAACCGGTACGGTAACCGGACTGTTTACGGCTGGTGCCGATACAGCACTGACCTATTCGCTCGATGCAGCGGTTAGCGGCTTGCCTGCGCTGAAATCTGGCGGCGTCGATCTGGTTTATTCGATAAACACAGCCACCAACACGTTGACAGCCACAATCGGTGGCGGAGCGACGGCGTTCACCTTTGTGCTGAATCCAGCCACAGGCATCTGGACCTTCACGCTTGCAGCAAGGTTAGATCACCCAACTGGTAACGGCGAAAACGACATTGCGCTAAACTTTGGCAGCATGATCAATGCGACCGACGCCGATGGCGACAAGGTCGATGCCACCGGTTCGGTCATTGTCACGATTGATGACGACAGCCCGGTTGCGGTTGACGATGCGCGCACAGCCACCGAAGCTGGCCTCAATCCGGCAGCGGTAACCCTCATGGGTAATGTTTTGACCAATGATACCGCCGGGGCCGACCAGCCAACTGCAACAGTCAGCGCACTGTCGGGCGGGACACTTGGTGTTCAGCTTACTGGTAGCTTCGGTAAGCTTACGCTAAATGGCGATGGCACTTACACCTATGTTCCGAATGCTTCGGTTGCTGCTGGATCAATCGATACGTTCACCTACTCTATGATAGACGCCGATGGCGACCCGTCAGAAGCGACGCTGAAGTTCACCTTTGCCGGTGACGCTAACCTGCCAACTGCATCTGCCGTGACGGCCAGTGTTGACGATGACGGCCTAATTGGAAACAATCCGGCGAGCGTAGCAGGCGATCTTCCCGATCCTCAGCCTGCGCCAAGCGGTGATGGCAATGAAGCTACGTTTGTCGGCAACCTCGGTTTCACCTACGGCTTGGATGGCGCGGCATTGCCTGCCTCTGATTTTGTCTTCACCAATACAACCGGAATGATTGGCACTGAAACGGTCAGCTATACTTGGGTAGAAGCGACAGGCGTTTTAACCGCGACGATTACCAGTAGCAGTGTAGCCGCGCGTATTGGGCAGCCATTGTTCACGGTAACGGTCAATCAGGTAACCGGCGCTTACACGCTAACGCTTGCACGCAATGTGCTCCATGATTCGCTGGATGGCCTTAGCGGCGACAACACCGAAAATGACGCGTTGACGACGCTGAACTACACGGTGAAGGACAGCGATGGTTCAACGGCTCTAGGGTCGCTTGCGATCACCTTTGATGACGACACGCCGACGGTAACTACCGCGGCGGCGGCGGCCGCAGTCGCGGGATTGGACGAGACCGCTACGTCGAGTATTGCTGCGACATTGGTGACAACTTCCGTTAAGGGTAACGACCCTGATGTTGCCGGATCGGGAGCAATCGCGGTTGGGACTTCGGGCACAGCCGTGGTCAATACAACATCAGTTTATGGCGCAGACGGCGCGGCGCTTACAGGCGCGCTCACCTATACACTAATGATCAGCAATTCTGTTTCTGGACTGCGCGTCACTGACGGTTCCGCAATAACGTTAGTGAACGAAAGCGGCGTGATTGTTGGCAAGGTCGTCGGCGGTACGTTTAATGGCCAAGCGGCTTTTGCCATCAGCATCAATGCCACAACCGGCGTAGCGACAGTCGAACAGTATCTGTCTCTACAACATCCGGTAACGACCAATCCAGACGACACAGTTGCCTTGGCACTTGGTAGTCTGGGCGCAACGGTAACCGTTACCGACCGTGATGGTGACAGTGCAACGTCGGCTATCCGCGATATCTCGGCGCAAATCCGTTTTGACGATGATGCAGGGACGTTAGGTGCATTTGTTGGCGCAACTATTTTGAACACGGTTGGATCAGTTAACGGCACGTTCGCTTACGCGACAGGAGCAGACGGGCACGGCAGTTTTGCTATCACTGGGCCAGCTCTTACTGGCATCACTTATTCCACGGTCCAGAATGCCAACGGCGCATTGCTGACTGCAACCACTGATCCCGATGGTCCAGGCGGTAATGCGCCTATCACGGTGTTCTCGCTGCAAGTGAATAGCGTTGGCACATATACTTTTAATCTGGTTACGCCGCAGGCGGCATCGGTGACGAGCGTGTCACTTCTTGGTCTGTCTGCTGGCGGGCCATCTCCTTTCCTTGAAACTGCCGATGGCCGGATTGAGTTCACCGGTAGTGGCAGCGGCGTTAATTCTTCGACACAGGGCTTTGGTATCAACAACCAGTTTGTTGGTAATGGCGAGAGCTTCACTATGGAGTTCCACAATCCCGGCGCAGTAGGTGACCAGCCGGCAAACACTAATCCACAGTTTGTAGATGCAGTGACCCTGAAAAACGACAATATTAACGGATCGCTGACAATAACATGGACGGCTACAAACACAGTAACCGGGGC
>JANMPK010000121.1:0-3831 GCA_031369825.1 Sphingomonadales bacterium | reverse complement strand
TCGATCTGCGTGGCGACGTCGTAGCCCTTATCGGTGACGATCCGTTCCAGAACGGCGATGCGTTCTTCGAGATGACCGATCTTGCCGTTAAGCGCTTCGTTCTCATTGCTGAGCAATGCGATTTTTCGATCGCCATCGACGTCGATCTTCTCGGTCTTGCCACCCCATTCATCTTCAAGGGCATAGCCATGACGGGCGCGTATCCAGTTATTGACCAGCCAACCGATAGTGCAGACCAAAACGATCCCGACGATAAAGCCGTTTCCAGCAAAAAAATTCATTTCAATTCCCTCCAAGGTAGGCGGCGTGTGACGGGGCGAATGTCGGTATTGCGAAAGTCCACACTCCAGTTTCGCCGGTCGGCTTCACGCTTTTTCTTCGCTAGATGCCGGTAAGCGAACCAGGCAATCAGTCCCAATATGATTAGAGTAAACATCAATCAGACTCCTCGTGTGCGTATGCGTCTAGCGCAGGCGCTCAATTTCTTGATTCAAGGTCATATGCTGGTCGGTGGTGATGCGTTCCATCACCGACAGCCGTTCTTCCAGCCTACCCATCTGACCACGCATATGCTCATTTTCATTGACGAGCAGTTCGGTCTGGCGGGTCGGTGTCAGTCCGTCCTGCTTCAGAGCAGCCTTTACCTTCCGGCGGCCATACCACTGGATCGTCAGCGTTATTGCCATTCCCATGACGGCGCCAACCAGAAGAATGAACATAAATTCGCCTTCGTGCATTTCAAATTCCCTCCCAATGATAGCGCTTAGCGCAGGCTTTCGATTTCGTCGGCCAGCTGTTTGTTATTGCTGACATAATAGAGTTCGATATCGGCCATGCGATTGTCAATTTCGCGGAACCGTGACCGGATATCGCGGGTGGTGCGGGCAGGGGACTGACGCACACCTTGCCAGAATTATTTGTCATCCTGGTCTAAATAGAGGTGAATCGGCTTCTTGTTGGCAAACCAAGCGGCACCCCAATAAGCGATGAGCGTCCAAGGAAAGCCGCCCATGAGGGTAAGCATGACGGCACCAAGGCGAACCCAGAGCACATCGACCCCAGTATAGTCGGAAATTCCCGCGCAAACGCCCTTCCATTTGGCATTTTGCTTATCAAGATAGAATTGTGTGTGTGTGCCGCTCATCTCAACGGTTCCTTTCCAGCCTGCGAACATTCTCTGACATATAATCTTCTGAATCGTGGTCGATACGACGTGGTGTAAAGTCGGGGTTGTCAGAGGCGACTAGCCGCTCGACCGTTTCTAAGCGGTCTTCCAAACGACGGGCCAACTCGTGCATATCACTCAACATTTTTTCATCATCGTTGGTGAGCGTTGCTGCCGTCTTCCATTTGGTGATGTAGTGCATGATAATCCAAGGTAGGCCCAAGAAGATGGCCGGGATTACAATGATTTCGCTACCCATCAGCTCAGCCCTCCTTCTTCGTTTCTTGCTTCAGGGCTTTTTTCATCGCCTCAAGCTCTGCATCGACAACGTCGAAGGATTCCAGCGCGGCGATTTCATCGCCCAAGGTGCGCGGTGCATCGCTGCCGATGGCAAGCGCGTCGGCATAGCCTTGTGCTTCGTCGACGCGGCGTTCCAGCACATCGAAGCGTGAAAATGCTTCGCGGACCTTGTCACCGTTATACATCGTGCGCAGCTTGACCTGATTTTCCGCGCTTTCGAGGCGGGTCATCAGCGCATTCTGGCGGCTACGCGCGTCGGCAAGCTTCTTCTGCAGTTTGGCGATATCCATTTCCGACGCTTTCAATGCGTCGTTTAGCACATCGACTTCGGCCTTAAGCTGATCGGCCATGTCGGTTGCCTTGCGCTTTTCAAGCAAAGCCGCCTTAGCCAGATCTTCGCGGTCCTTCGACAGCGCCAGTTGCGCCTTGTCAGTCCAGTCCAGCTGCAATGTATCGAGTTTTACAATATGGCGACGCAGTTCCTTCTGGTCGGCAATCGTGCGGGC
This sequence comes from Sphingomonadales bacterium, assembly GCA_031369825.1. Lineage (GTDB taxonomy): Bacteria > Pseudomonadota > Alphaproteobacteria > Sphingomonadales > Sphingomonadaceae > Sphingorhabdus_B. Next base: position 1,860 of record JANMPK010000121.1, on the reverse strand, counting down.
TGCAGATGCGCGGACCTCTACGAGGGTTTCCTCCATTTCGAGGATGATCATGCGGATCATCTTTGCGGGGTCTTCCGACTTGTCGAGCAGGTCGGTCACGTTGGCGGCTATGATGTCGCGGGTTCTTGAAAATATACCCATTGGGAAACTCCGGTTAAAACTGGTTTTGCGCGTGTATTCAAAATTGGGGGCGACCGGGTGCCCGAGGGACTTAGAGGGGGAGCTGGGGCGCCCCGGTCGCCGGCTGCCGGTGTCAGGCAAGATAGCTGACAACGACTGGCCGATGGGAGTGGGAGTATACATTGATCTGTTGATCTTTCTCGTGGTTGAAGACCGAGATAGCGTAGCTGCTGAAAATGGCGGTCATCGACAAGGCCACGGCCAACCAAAGTCGGCTACCGGATTCTGCTGACTTGCTATCTTGGCTCATTTTGATCTTCCCTTTTTCTTTGGTCCGGACTTTGCCGGTTTGTAAAATGTAATGCAGAGACCGTGCCAGTTTTGGGAAGTGGCGGGAATTCGAAGTATTCGGGCGTAGCGTAGAAATGTGCGATGGTATTTATTGCTATTACATGGTGAAATGTGCCAAACATTGAAATATGGAACGCGACGCTCAATTTATTGGCCAGTCTTCGGCCTTTCTCGATGCGGTCGAGCGCGCCAGCCGCGCGGCTCCGCTGAACCGCCCGGTGCTGGTGGTGGGCGAGCGGGGGACAGGGAAAGAACTTATTGCCGAGCGTTTACATAGACTTAGTTCGCGCTGGGGCGGGCCTTTGGTGACGATGAACTGTGCAGCACTCCCCGAGACCCTAATCGAGGCCGAATTGTTCGGGCATGAGGCAGGCGCGTTTACCGGTGCCACCCGCGCGCGCGAAGGTCGCTTTGAAGAGGCCGATGGCGGCACATTGTTCCTCGATGAGCTCGGAACGTTGAGCATGGGCGCGCAGGAACGCCTGCTGCGTGCGGTCGAATACGGCGAAGTGACGCGAATTGGCTCGTCTCGGCCGATCAGGGTCGATGTCCGCATTGTCGGGGCAACCAACGAAGATTTGCCCAAGATGGTCGACGCCGAAAAGTTCCGTGCCGATTTGCTCGACCGGCTGTGTTTCGAAGTGATCACTTTGCCCCCGCTCAGGGTCCGCGACGGCGATGTCGAAGTGCTGTCCGAATATTTCGGCAGACGGATGGCGGCCGAGCTTGAATGGCCAAGCTGGCCGGGTTTCGGCGAGGTCGCAACGCGTGCGATGGACACTTATCTGTGGCCGGGCAACGTTCGTGAACTTCGCAACGTGGTCGAACGCGCGGTTTACCGGTGGGCTGATCCGTCGCAATCCGTTGATTACATCCAGTTCGATCCGTTCGACAGCCCGTGGAAAAACGCTGTAACGGCTTCGGCGGCCAACCGCGAAATTAGCGATCATTCCGAGCCAGCACCACGTTATTCGACCGACCTGTCGCAGACCACCGAGATATCGGACTTCCGCGTGGCGACCGAGAATTATGAGAAAGCAGTGCTTGAACAGGCGCTGGCCAAATGCCGCTATAACCAGCGGCAGACGGCAAAGGCGCTCAACTTAAGCTATGACCAGTTGCGCCACACGCTGAAAAAGCATGATTTGCTGGGGTAACACGGGTTCACAACATGACGTTACCACCGCCTGCCCTATGTCCCAAAGCAGGAAAGCTTTACTGCCCTGAACAGACTGATCACTTTGGACTTTGCCGATACGTTTGCGATTAAGGAAGCACGTTGCGGCAAAACGAGAATCAGCAATATGATCGCAATGCCCAACACTGCCGAAGCACCCGCTCTGCTCAATTCCAGCCCCCCATGCGAAACGGGTTTGTCGAGAAAGTCAC
>JANMPK010000172.1:0-14224 GCA_031369825.1 Sphingomonadales bacterium | reverse complement strand
CCCCCGTGATCGCCGTCACGCGGCGTATACGGCGCTGGGCATCGCGCTGGATCAGCGCGTCGAGCGGGACATTGGCGATGCCCGCAACGATTTTCAGAAAACCCAGCTGTGGCCCATCGCCCCCCCGACGCAGGTCTGCGGCAAGCGGTTCCAAACCGCCTTCGGTTAGCGCGCGCGGGAACGCCTCCGACGGTTCGCCCGAGAGCAATGCAGCCAAAACCGGTCTGTTCGGGTGGAGTGATCGAAACAACTCGATCTCTGCCGTGACCCAAGGCGAGCTGGCTGCGTCTGGCGAGCATAACACGACGAGTGCATCTGACTGTGCGATGGCATCTCGGATGGCTGCACTCAGGCTGGATGCGGCAGCAAGGTCTTCGCGGTCGCGGAAAATTGCACCTAGCGCTCGTGCACTGTCCTGTCGCGTTTCCGCGATGCGGCGAGGTAAGCGGTATCGTTCCAGCTTGCGTTGCAGCTTGGCTGCAGCCTCAGCATCGGCGTGGCTATAGCTGATGAAGGCGGCAAATCGCCGTTGATCGTTTGTGCTGGTTACTGGATTGTCAGCCACTTTCCCATCGCACCCCTCGCATGCGTAATACGATTCGTTTTACACTATATTAGAAATGGTTAAACCGTTTCCTTGGCCGCCTTGGTTAAAACATAGCTTTCCAGCGCGGCACGCTCTGGCCCCGATAAGCGCAGGCCAAGCTTACTGCGCCGCCATAATATGTCTTCGACTGAGCAAGCCCATTCATATGTCATCAGGTAATCGACTTCCGACTGGTAAAGCCCGTGACCAAAATCCTGCCCGAGATCAGAAACCGTCCGGGCATTGCCCAACCAGATCCACACCCGAGTGCCGTAGCTACGCACTAACCGCCGCATAATTTTTTCATGAAGGAATGGATATTCGGCCAGCAATTTATCGGCCAATGCAGCCGCGCCGTCGATTGGGAAATCGCCACCAGGCAAAGCTTTATCGGCAGTCCATCCTTTGCCTGCCAATATAGGCAGAAACGCTGCAAGCCGCGCTACCGCGCTTTCGGCCAAATGGCGATAAGTGGTGATCTTGCCGCCAAAGACCGACAATATTGGCGCTGCACCGTTGGCATCTACATCAATATCGAAATGGTAACCACGTGACGCTGTTTCGGGCTTACCCGAACCATCATCGACCAGCGGGCGGACCCCAGCGTAGCTGTAGATGACATCTGCTGGGGTCAGTTTCTGCCGGAAATAGGCGCTTGCGGATTTGCATAAATAGGCAATCTCTTCTGCCGTCGCCGTCACATGATCAAGTGAGCCGTGATGATCGGCATCGGTGGTTCCGATCAGGGTAAAATCGTCCTCATACGGTATCGCAAAGAATATCCGGCCATCGGCGTTCTGGCAGAAATAGGCTTGGGGCGTATCGAACATTTTACCGACTACGATGTGTGAGCCGCGCACCAGCCTGATCCGTTCTTCTGCATCGCTTTGGTGGCCGGTGGTGCGGGCTAGAAGAGTGAGCACGGCGGGACCGGCAGCGTTGGCCACTGCATGTGCTTTGATGGAGGCTTGTCCAGCGATACTGATATGCCACACGCCACCGTGCCGTTCCAAGCTGGTGACCTCGGCACGTGTGCAGATAATTGCGCCATGTTCGGCAGCACCGAGTGCATTCAACGCAACTAGTCTCGCATCATCGACCCAGCAATCCGAATATTCAAACCCGGTGGTAAATGCCGGCAACAATGGCGCACCCGCAGGTTCGGTTTGCAGATTGACGCTGCGCGTTGCGGATAGGCGTTTGCGTCCGCCGATATGGTCATAGAGAAACAGGCCCAGCCTTACCAACCAACGCGGCCTAATGCCCTTTTGATAGGGCAAAATGAAACGCATTGGCCAGATGATATGCGGGGCGATGGCCCATAGCCGCTCGCGTTCCATCAGCGATTCGCGCACCAATTTGAATTCATAATGTTCCAGATAGCGCAGGCCGCCGTGGATCAACTTGGTCGATGCCGATGACGTGCCCCGCGCCAGATCGCCGCGTTCGAGCAGGATAACCTTTGCCCCGCGCCCGGCGGCATCGCGGGCTATGCCAGCGCCGTTGACGCCGCCACCGATGACCGCGAGATCGTATATGTCGTTGCTCATAGAGCTAACCACGCAAAGCCGCAGGCAAGCACGAATGCTGTAAGCGTCGCCAGCATCACCGGCAACAACGCCCGCCAGCCTTGGCTCAGCAGCAGGTCGAGGCGGGATCGCATGGCGGTGGCGGTGACCGCGAACAACAGCATAGCCTTGGAGGCAATCAATCCATATTCGCGCACCCATTCCGGAGCGGTAACCACCGAGTTCACTGCGACCGCCGCGAAGAACGCCAGAATGAACCACGGCAGCTTCAGTTTTGCCGCGAGGCTGCGTTTGGAACCGTCGATGCTGCCAATCGCCAGCCCGATCAACGCGACTGTGGGGGCAAGCAAGGCAACACGCGACAGTTTTACGATAGTCGCCACTTCGCCGGCCTCTTGCGAGAAGCTATAGCCGCCGCCGAGCGACTGGGCGACGTCGTGGACCGCTGCCCCCATCAGGAAGCCGGCTTGCCGGTCTGTAAATTCGAGATAATCCGCGATGATCGGATAGAAAGACATGGCAACCGCACTGGCCAGCGACACGCCAACGAGAGTCAGGGTGAATTGTGATTGGTTCAGCCGCTCACGTCCGATCAGCGCGTAAATGGCAAGCGCTGCCGATGCCCCGCAAATGGCGGTGGCGCCGCCAGCGAGCCAGCCGGTTAGGTTGCTCTGTCGACCCATTCGCGCACCGAATAGCCCTGCGCCCACAACAATCGCCATAATGAAAACCAGCCCGATAAAGGCTAGCGCGCCCAGACTGCCGATCTGCATCGCGGTGACCTGCGTACCGAGCAGCACTATGCCCCATCGCAAACAGCTGGTGCCGCAAAAATCGAGGCCGGGATGAACCTTCTGCTCGGCTGAGACGAAATTGAGCGCGAGGCCGATCAGCAATCCCGCAAGGATCACTGGCATCGCATAATGTTCAGAAAACCAGGTTGCGGCGGTAGACGCGATGCCAACGACGATCAGCCCCGGAAACAATGCGCGGAGCGCCAGCCTACGTTTCGGCGTCGCCATGTCCTCGGCGAGATAGGTCTCGCCATAAAGGTCAGCGATGTAATTCGCGTTTATGTCTTGCGGTGTCATATGGCCTTCTATAGGCATCTGTGAGAGGAGTTCCAGCGTAAAGCAAGAAGGTCGATAGGCCAAGCTGGGACACGTATCCACAGGGGAGGACCGAAATGAAGCCGATCACGCCCATGTTACGCTGGATACTGTTCGGGCTGCTTTGTGTTGCTGGCATTTTCAACGCGATGGACCGGCCGGTTATCGCAATCCTAAAGCCCGACATGTCAGCCGATCTTGGCTGGAGCGACAGCGACTTTGCCAATCTTGCTTTTGTAACACAGGTTGCGGCGGCTCTGTCCTTCCTGTTCACTGGATGGCTTGTCGACAAGATCGGCGTGATGCGGTCGATGGTCGCCGGTGTGACAACTTGGAGTCTTGCCGCGATGGCGCATGGCTGGGCGCTTCTCGGTTGGCATGTCGTTGCGGCGCGGATCGGGCTCGGAGCGACCGAAGCGGTGCAGACACCGCTAACAATCAAGACTGTCGCAACGCTGTTCCCGCCCGACAAGCGCTCTTTTGCGTTCGGTGTCGGCACCGCGATTGCCGGTCTTGGCACGATCTCGATGCCCTTCTTCATTCCAGTGATTGCCGCAATTTGGGGATGGCGCGGTGCATTGATTTTTGGCGGCCTCTGCGGCTTTGTCACGCTCGCGCTCTGGCTTTGGTTCGCACGCGGAGTAAGGTTTGACGACAGTGCAGAAGATGCGGCCCGCGATTTTTCCGACGATGGTGCGCCTTATGGTCCTATCCTTAAAGAGCGGCGGACTTGGGCGATCGTGATCGCCAAGGCGCTTTCCGACGCGACCTGGTGGCTGATCAATTTCTGGCTGCCCGATTTCTATCGCAAGGAGTTCGGGCTGAGCACGAGCGAACTCGCGGTGCCGCTTGCAATCGCCTTTTTGGGTTCGGGCGCGGGTGCCTTGTTCGCAGGTTGGCTATCGACCCGGCTGCTGGAGCGGGGATGGAGCGTGAACCGCGTACGCAAAAGCGTGATGCTCGGCTCTGCGCTGATCGTTCTGCCTCTGCCGTTCGTGCTCGCGCTCGACTCGTTCTGGCCGGTGGCGATCATGATGGGCGTGGTGATGGCCGGGCATCAGGGATTTTCGCTGTCGATCTTTTCGACGATCACCGATGTCGTGCCGCGCGCCAAGGTCGGGCGGGTCACCGCGTTCGGCGCATTCATGGGCAATATCGGCGGCGCGCTGATTCAGCTGGTTACCGGTGCCGTTCTGGCGGCTGGGCTTGGCTTTACGCCGTTGTTTGTCTTTGCGGCCGTATCTTACCTGCTCGCGCTCGGTTGGCTGCACATGCTGCTTCCAGTCATACGCCGCGCTGAAGGAAACTCTGCGATTGCCTAACCGGCCTTTGCCAACCCTTGGTTTGTCACCAGTTCCTGCAACTCGCCCGCTTCGTACATCTCCATCATGATGTCGGAGCCGCCGAGAAATTCACCCTTCACATAAAGCTGCGGGATGGTCGGCCAATCGCTGTAATCTTTGATACCTGCGCGGATTTCCATGTCCTGCAACACGTCGACGCTTTCATAGGCAACGCCCAGATGGTCGAGAATGGCGATCGCCTTGCTCGAAAAACCGCATTGCGGGAAAAGCGGTGTGCCCTTCATGAACAGCACCACGTCGTTATTTTTGACCAGCGCTTCGATCCGTTCATTCGCACTCATATTCGTAACTCCTTATTCCGGCGCAGCAGTGGTTAGTTGAAGGGCATGCAGCACACCACCCATCCGTCCGCCCAAGGCATCATAGACCGTCTTATGCTGTTTGACGCGGGGCATTCCGCGAAAACTTTCGCTGACCACGCGCGCGGAATAATGATTTCCGTCGCCCACCAGGTCGGTGATCTCCACCAGCGCATCAGGCAAAGCGGTTCTGATCATGCCTTCGATATCTACAGCGGCCATTGCCATTTTGGATTCAAGCCTTCTCGATAAATTGGCGGCGCGCTTCAACCATTTGCGCATCAAGTGCAGCGCGGATCATTGCGTCGTCAACTTCGACACCGGCAGATGTCAGATCACCCATTAATTTACGCACGACATCTTCGTCGCCTGCTTCCTCAAAATCGGCCTGTACCACAGAAGTTGCGTAAGCGGAGGTTTCTTCGGGGGTCAGGCCCATCTTCTCCGCAGCCCATATTCCGACCAACTTATTGCGCCGCGCGGTGATTTTGAACATCATTTCTTCGTCATGTGCGAACATATTTTCGAACGCATTTTCGCGGTTGTCAAAAGTGGTCATAGCAATCCCCGGCAAATCTCATGTTTAAAGTAGTCGTTTCGCGCGTGCGAAACAAGGCGAACCGCGCTCTATATCTGCACGACCAGTTTGCCGACCGCCGCCCGGTCGCCGAGGCGCGCAATTGCATCACCTGCACGTTCGAGCGGAAAAACTTCCGAAATGCGCGGCTTGACTTTGCCTTGGGCATAGAAATCGAACAGCTCGGCGACATTGGCATGGTTGCGCTTCGGGTCACGCGCGGCGAATGCCCCCCAGAAAACACCACAAACGTCGCAGCTTTTCAGCAAAGTCAGGTTGAGCGGCAATTTGGCAATGCCCGCAGGGAAGCCGACGACCAAAAACTTACCCTCCCACGCAATCGACCGCACTGCAGGTTCGCTATAATCGCCGCCCACGGTGTCATAGACGATGTTGAAACCGTCTTTGCCAGCCGCCGCCTTGAACATTTCGGCGACTGCTTTCGATTGGTCCTTGTCAAAGGGCTGGTGCGGATAAACGACCACCTCGTCGGCACCGGCTTCGCGCGCGATGGCAGCTTTTGCTTCGCTGGAGACACCCGCGACAACACGGCCGCCATAGGCTTTGGCCAGTTCAATCGCCGAAATACCGATCCCGCCAGCACCGCCAAGCACAAGAACATTATCGCCAGCCTTCATATGGCCCCGGTCTTTGAGCGCATGAATTGATGTGCCATAGGTTAGCAGCAAAGCCGAGCCGTCCTCGAATGACATCCCTTCAGGCAATTTGAACACATTAAACGCCAGCACCGCAACTTTTTCAGTCAGTCCGCCATTGCCGCACAGACCAATGACGCGGTCGCCTACAGTAAAGCCGGTCACGCCTTCGCCGACTGCCTCGACGATGCCCGCTACTTCTCCGCCCGGTGCAAATGGCCGCGCCGGTTTGAACTGGTAAAGATCGACGATCATTAATGTGTCGGGATAGTTGATCGAACACGCCTTGACCGCGACCACGACCTGACCGGGGCCAGCAACCGGCTCTGGCAACTCACCCATTGTCAGCGTTTCGGGGCCACCGGTAGTGATTGATAATAAAGCGCGCATATCTTTCTCCTTATGCTGCTGGCACCAGCCAAGGCTGTTCCGCTGCGATTTTTTTCTCATGCGCCGCTATCGCATCGCTGCTGGCAAGTGTCAGGCCGATTTCATCGACGCCGTTCATCAGACAATGTTTGCGGAACGGGTCGATGGCAAATTCAAACCGGTCCTGAAACGGGGTGGTGACCATCTGCGTTTCAACGTCGATATTGATGGGGTCAGTTTTGGCAACCTCCATCAACCGGTCAATCGCTGCTTGTGGTAATTCTACCGCCAGCAGCCCATTTTTGAAAGCATTGCTGGAAAATATATCGGAAAAACTTGGCGCGATAATGGCGGTTATGCCAAGATCGCTGATCGCCCATGCCGCGTGCTCACGGCTTGATCCACAACCAAAATTGTCGCCTGCGATCAATATCGGTGCGCCTGCATATTCCGGGTCATCGAATACATTGCCGTTTTCAGCGCGCACGCTTTCAAATGCTCCCTTGCCAAGTCCTGAGCGGCTTACTGTCTTCAGCCATTTGGCTGAGATGATGATATCTGTGTCGATATTTTTCAGGCCCAGCGGATATGCGCGGCCCTCGACATGGCTGATAGGCTCCATTTGCGCTCAGTCCGTTTCGGCTTTGGGTTGCGTGCCGGTCATTGGTTCGACTTCTGGCTCGGGCGACATGGGTTCAAGTTTGCCCTGCTTTCGGGTCAGGTTGCGCTTGCCCGCATAAAGCAGGGCGGCAACCAGCGCCGCCGAACCAACCGCCGCGCCAACTTTGGCGGTGGTCGACCATTTTTCGTCGTCTTTGGGTTTGGATTTTTTGTCGGTCATCAGTCCTGTCCTATATATGGTCTAGCCTTAGCTTTTGCCGTCTGGACAAGTAAAGGGGCAATGCCCTATTTGTTTCGTCTTCCGGACAAACGCTTCCAGATGGATGGCTTGCGCTTCAGCGGCATCGACTGCCCTGTGGCATCGAGCAGGAACTTGGCAAGCAACAGCGCCTGATTATATGTCATCAGGAAATGATGACTATCGACACGGTTCTCATCGAGCGCCGCCCGCGACACCGTGCTCTGGATGCGCAGATCAATCGAGGAGCCGAGGTCATTATGCGTCCAGCCGACAACCACGCCGCGATGTTCGGCGGGCTGTTCAGGTTCAATTGTCTTTTTCGCGGGTCGCTTTGCCATTCAGCATCTCCTGACCGCATTTTACATCACGCGTGGTGACCGCCAAGTCAATATGTCGAAAGTGCGATGTGCCGTGTCGGGACTGCGACTCAGCCCGCCAACCAATCCTCGCAGCGCAGGCCGTCGACGCGCTGAAAGTCGGAAAGATCGGATGTAATCAGCTTTAACCCGAGACTGCGGGCGTGGCCAGCAATGAGGATATCGTTGCTGCCGATCAACTGGCCTTTGCGGTGAAGGTTCGCCCGAATATCGGCGGCGTGCCTTGCCGCAGCATCGTCAAAATCGAGAATGCGCAGCCTGACTGTCAGCTCCTCGACCAGCCCGAGATGATGTCCGGGTCGTGCAGACAATTCCGCGCCAACGTAGAGTTCGTGAACGATGATCGTAGACAGGCATAATTTCGCACCATCGCTCTTCAGCCGTTCACGCAGATGCTCGCCACCCTTTCGCATCGCTCTTATGCAGACGTTCGTGTCGAGCATGGATTCCAGCATCAGTCGAACCCGAAATCGCGTTCCTGCGGCGGTAAATCTTCCGGCGCGACGAAATCATCGTCGATGGGGAGCTTAGCAAAGAAGTCGTCCCACAAGACATCGACTGGCGGCGGACAAATATCGCTGGTCCAACCAAGCCATAAATCGACCGCGCCGAATGTTCGCGGTCCGACAAGCGAATCTAATCCAGCGCCTTGAAAACCAAGTGCCTTTGCAAAGGCCGTAAAGTCATTCAGCCCTGTGGACTTGTCGCTGAAGCTGTGAACCATCATAATTGCACTAGATGTGCGGTAGCGCTGGGCTTCGTAAATCTGAGCGGCTGTGCGGTGCAAGAGTTGGTAGCGAAGTGGCTTGGCTTCCTCTTGGCTTATACCGAACAAATTGCATAGCTTTGTTAGCCGCTGCTGCTTGCCGTCATTAGCTTCGGTCAACCAATCGCCAACCAACGCTCCAAAGCTTTCGTTTACCTTGGCCTCTACCCCACATACTGCGATACTGTCGCCTAGCCCAAGAATGGCTAACAAATCCGTTTGTGAATGCGAACCCCGGCCATCTTGCAGATCGGTCGAACGCTCAAGCCAAGCATCGATAAGAGGAGCATTCAAAAACTGTTCGTTTTGATTGAGAACCGAGCGAACTTTGAGTGGTACATCGTTGGCCAAAAACCATGAATCTGCAACAGCTTTGGCAGAATAGCCCTGCCGCCAGTGATATTTTTTACCAAGGTGAGGAATTACCTCCTCGGGTTTCCTTAGCGGTATGCTGATCCTCGGAATGCGCTTAGCCATCAAAGAACTCCCGCACATCCGTCAACCGCCCCATAACCGCCGCCGCCGCCGCCATTGCTGGACTGACCAGATGCGTCCGTGCTCCCGGCCCCTGCCGTCCCACAAAGTTGCGGTTGCTTGTCGAGGCGCAGCGTTCGCCTGCTGGCACTTTGTCGGGGTTCATGCCCAGACATGCCGAGCAGCCGGGTTCGCGCCATTCCAGGCCTGCGTCGGTGAAGATGCGGTCGAGCCCTTCGGCTTCGGCTTGGGCCTTCACCAATCCGCTGCCGGGAACGACGATAGCCCATTTCACATTTGCGGCCTTGTGGCGGCCTTTCAGCACGGCGGCAGCGGCACGGAGGTCTTCGATGCGGCTGTTGGTGCAGCTGCCGATGAAGATATTTTGCACCTCAACCGCCGTCATCGGCGTGCCTGGGGTGAGGCCCATATAGGCGAGCGATTTCTTCGCTGCCTCCTGCTTCGACGGGTCGGTAAAACTCATCGGATCGGGGACGACGCCGGTGATCGGCAGGACGTCTTCGGGGCTGGTCCCCCACGTCACGCTCGGCGCGATATCGGTGGCGTTGATGGTGATGCTCTTGTCAAAGGTTGCGCCGGAGTCCGTAGCGAGTGAACGCCAATAGGCGACCGCCGCGTCCCAATCCGTGCCCTTGGGGGCCATTGGGCGGCCCTTCAAATAGGCGAATGTCACATCATCAGGTGCAATCAGACCCGCACGCGCGCCGTGCTCGATCGCCATGTTGGAAATGGTCAGCCGACCCTCGACACTCAGCGCGCGGATCACGGCGCCGGTATATTCGATCACATGGCCCGTCCCGCCCGCAGCACCCAGCACACCAGTGATATGAAGCACCACATCCTTGGCGGTGACGCCGGGTCCAAGTTCCCCCTCGACCCGGACTTCCATGCTTTTCGATTGCTTCAACTGCAAAGTCTGCGTCGCCAGCACATGTTCGACTTCACTGGTGCCAATCCCGAACGCCAGCGCGCCAAGCCCGCCGTGGCATGCCGTATGGCTGTCGCCGCAAACAATCGTTGTTCCGGGCAATGAAAAGCCCTGCTCCGGGCCGACGACGTGGACAATGCCCTGCTCGGCATCGGCGTCGCCAATATAGCGGATGCCAAAGGCCGGGGCATTGGCCTCCAACGCCTCCAGCTGAGCCGCACTTTCGGGGTCGGCGATAGGAATCTTGTTGCCCTGCGCATCACGTCGCATTGTGGTCGGCAAATTATGGTCGGGCACCGCCAACGTCAAATCCGGCCGCCGCACCTTGCGTCCGGCAACGCGCAAGCCCTCAAAAGCTTGCGGGCTGGTGACTTCATGCACCAGATGCCGGTCGATGAAGATCAGGCTAGTGCCATCCCCCCGCATCTCGACAACATGCGCCTTCCAGATTTTTTCGTACAGAGTTTGGGGCTGTGGCATAATGAATATTGCCATATACGCAGGTGCAGCGAAATCAAGTGACGCGCTGTTTCTTGCACTTCAAACTTCCGAAGTTTGGGTCTATCAGGTTTGAATGAATATCTGGTCCATCATACTAATAGTTCTAACCACCGTCTTTGTGATGGAGTGGGTTGCGTGGGGCAGCCATAAATATATCATGCACGGCTGGGGCTGGGACTGGCACTGCGACCATCATGAGCCGCATGATAACGCGTTGGAGAAGAACGACCTTTACGGGATTGTCGGCGCGGTGACGAGTATCTCGCTGTTCGCGATTGGATCTCCGTTAGTCTTGGGTGTAGACGCGTGGGAGCCTGCGACTTGGATTGGGCTCGGCGTGATGTTTTACGGGATCATCTATACCTTAGTGCATGACGGCCTCGTCCATCAACGCTATTTCAAATATGTGCCAAGAAGCGGCTATGCCAAGCGGCTGGTGCAGGCGCACAAGCTACACCATGCGACCGTCGGCAAGGAAGGCGGGGTCAGCTTCGGCTTCGTGCTTGCGCGCGATCCGGCGAAGTTGAAGGCCGAGTTAAAGGTCCAACGCGAGGCGGGGGTTGCAATCGTGCGTGAGGCCAATCTCGCTTAAGCCTGATGAATTGCCTTGGTCACATAATAGCCGTCCAAACCCTCGGGCCCGCCTTCGCTGCCAAAACCTGATTCTTTGATACCGCCGAATGGCATGTCGATCGCGCTGATTCCGGCGGTGTTGATGCCGATCATACCCGCCTCTATCGCGTCGCCCGCCATATTGGCCTGCCGTCCGTTTTCGGTGTGGACAAAGGCCGCCAAACCAAAAGGCAGGCGGTTGGCGTTTTCAATGGCTTCGTCGAAATCCTTGAACGGGCGGATGAGTGCAACCGGGCCAAAGGGTTCGTTCGACATGATGTCGGCCTCCAACGGCACGTCGGATAAGACGGTCGGGCCGAAGAAAAAGCCCTCACCTTCGCCTGCTACGCCGCCACTGCCCAGACGCGCACCTTTGGCGACTGCGTCATCGACCAGCGCGCCGATTGCAACCGGACGGCGCGGGTTGGCAAGCGGCCCCATGATCGTGCTGGCATCCATGCCATTGCCAACCACGACCTTGCCGGTGCGTTCGTTGAACCCGGCGACGAACCGGTCGTAAATCCCCTCTTGCACATAGAAGCGCGTTGGCGAGATGCAGACTTGGCCGGCATTACGGAATTTCTGGGTGACGACAATATCGAGGGTTTTTTCAAGATTGCAGTCATCGAACACCAATACTGGCGCATGGCCGCCCAACTCCATCGTCACACGCTTCACGCCGTCGGCGGCGAGTTTCATCAGATGTTTGCCCACAGGGATGGAGCCGGTGAAGCTCAATTTGCGGATGACGGGGGAGGCGAGCAATTGACGGCTGATCATATCGGGCACACCGAACACCAGTTGCGCAACACCCGCTGGAATACCAGCATCGGCAAGCGCACGCATGATCGCGGTGGTGCAGCCGGGTGTTTCTTCGGCGGGCTTAGCGATGACCGAACAGCCCGAGGCAAGTGCAGCCGCAACCTTCTTTGACATGAGCGAAACTGGAAAGTTCCACGGCGTAAGCGATGCAACCGGACCAATTGGTTGTCGCAAGACTATCGCGCGCTGGCCAGTGGGACGGACCGAGACACGTCCATAAACCCGTTTGGCCTCTTCGCCGCTATAATCGAACACAGCTGCGGCAGACAGCACTTCTCCCTTGGCTTCGGCGAGCGGCTTGCCCTGCTCCATCGTCATCAGCGTCGCGATAGTATCCGCACGCTCGCGGATCAGGTCTGCCGCTTTTCGGAGGATTGCGGCGCGCACATTGACGTCTGTCGCACGCCATAGTTTGAAACCCCTGTCGGCAGCCCCCAGCGCTTCCTCCAAATCAGCGGCAGTGGCGAGCGGCAGTTCGGCAATGGTCGCCCCCGTTGCCGGATTGACTACAGCATGCGTCTCCCTGCCCTCACCTGTCCGCCAAGTGCCATTGATGTAGAGCGCCAGATCGGCGTTATAATTGGAGGTCATGTCAGGAGTCCTGCTTATTGGAATATCATGCTGATATGTAGGCGTCAGGCGGCTGCTTTGAAACCCCTGCCTTTACTAATCCGCATCAACCAAAAGACCGGCAGGCCGACAATCAGCAGGGTCGCGCCCCAGCCAAGTGCCTCCCACCCTGCGCCATAGATCGTCCAGAGCGAATAGGCGGCGGCCAAGGCAAGAATAAGGGCAAAGCTTTTTGTCACGGGCATCACGCCTTTACAGATCAGGCGCACCGCCGCCGCAACACAACCGAGATACATGACCAGCACAATGGCGGTAGTAAGGACAATAAGAAATTCAAACATGGCCGACATCGATCGGCTGCTGTTCATCAGGATTACGACCGTGAGCAGGCTGGTGGTAAACAGATGCGCATTGCGCGGTGTGCCGTTGGGCGCGGCTTTGGCAAGAAAAGCTGGGAACAGTCCGTCGCGCGCCATCGCTGCGGGCAATTCGCCTTGGCAGAGCACCCATCCGTTCAAAGCGCCCAGCCCGCTGATCGCAGCAATCGCGGCAATGGCGATCCCGGCGTTGCTACCGCCGCCATAGGTTTCGACAAAATCGGCAAAAGGAACGGGTGACGATGCGGCGACAGCGGCTGGCAACATGAGCACCACGGCGGAACAGACAAAGATATAGATCAGTCCCGCGCCACCTGTCCCCAACATCGTTGCGCGCGATATGGTGCGTTCGGGATCGACAACCTTGTCGGCGGGTACCGTTGCCGTCTCCAGGCCGAGCATAGCCCATAATGTCAATATGGTGGCGGTCGAGATCGCAGAAAGATTGATATCGCTTGCCACAAACGGCCGTACGACGGCAGTGCCGCTGTCCGCCAACACCCAGGCCGCAAGCCCGATTACCGCAATCAGCGGTAAAACCTTGATGATCGTCCAGACCAGCTGCATCTGCCCCGCAAGCCGCGTCCCGATGATGTTGACGAATGTGAAGAACCAGACAATTGCAACGGTAACCGCAGCCGACACCCCCGGCGCACCGACGGCAGGAAAAATCTTGCTCAAAGCGCTCACCGCGCCAGTCGCAATCGCGGCGTTGCCGACCCACATCGAAATCCAGTAAGCCCAGGCAATGGCAAAGCCCGCGCCGTCGCCAAAGGCCGCTCTAGTATAAGCATAAGGCCCGCCTGCCTTTGGTAGCGCACGGCATAGATGCGCAAAAACCGTCGCTACGCAGAGCGCGCCGCTGACCGTAATCAACCAGCCAAAAACCGAATTCCAGCCGAGCGGCGCGAGGCTCGCGGGCAACAGGAACACGCCCGAACCAATCATGCTGCCCATCACCAGCGCCAGCGCCATCCACAGCCCCATCGGGCGTTCGGAGGCTGCTGCTATGGGGTGTGCTTCGTTCATGGCACGGCGTCGCATGCCATGAAAGGGCGGTCAAGTGCTGCGCGTGGCGGACCTAATGCGCGAGCAATACCGGAATGGCGACATCGCCCAATATATAGCGTGTAACCCCGCCAAATAATGTTTCGCGCAACCGGCCATGACCATAAGCGCCCATGACAAGCAGATCGGGCTGCGTGTTTTCGACCAGCGCTAGCAACCGTTCCTCGACCGTCAGTTCGCCCTTGTCCACCATCTCGACATCAACGGTAATCCCTTGCCGCGCCAAATAAAGCGCCGCATCAGTCAGCGGAAAGGTTTCGGTCGCAGTGGTGATTTCGGCAATCTTTACAGACTTGCATTGGCTGAGCAGGGGTGTCGCGGTACGGATGGCGTGCGCGACTTCAAAACCACCATCAT
>JANMPK010000156.1:0-2496 GCA_031369825.1 Sphingomonadales bacterium | reverse complement strand
CGGCGGTGCAAGAGCTGGCGTTCACCATCGCCGACGGCAAGGAATATGTGCAGCGCGCCATGGAAAGCGGGCTGGATATCGATGCGTTTGCGGGGCGGCTGAGCTTCTTTTTCGGCATTGGCATGAATTTTTTCATGGAAGTGTCCAAACTGCGCGCCGCTCGGACGCTTTGGCACCGGGTGATGGACGGCCTCGGCGCGAAAGACGAGCGGTCGAAGATGCTGCGCACGCATTGCCAGACGTCTGGTGTGTCACTGCAAGAGCAAGACCCCTATAACAACGTCATCCGCACCACCATCGAGGCGATGGCCGCGACCTTGGGTGGCACGCAGTCGTTGCACACCAATGCGCTCGATGAAGCGATTGCCTTGCCGACCGAATTTTCGGCAAGGATTGAGCGCAACACGCAGATCATTTTGACCGAAGAGACCGGCATCACCAAAGTCGTCGATCCTCTGGGCGGCAGCTACTATATTGAGGCCTTAACCGCCGAGTTGGTCGATCAAGCTTGGAAGATTATCGGCGAGGTTGATGAACTCGGCGGCATGACCAAAGCGGTTGCATCCGGCATGCCCAAACGCCTGATCGAAGAAGCCGCCGCCGCGCGGCAGGCGCGCGTTGACAAAGGCGAGGATGTTATCGTCGGCGTCAACAAATACCGGCTTGGCACCGAAGAGCATCTCGATACGCTCGACATTGACAATGACGCAGTTCGGCAAGGACAGATTGCGCGGCTCACCAAGATGCGTGCGTCACGCGATGAAGCGGCTTGTCAGGCGGCGCTGAAGGCGCTGACCGAAGCGGCCAAAGCTGGATCACAAAACACCGTTCGCCCTGAGCCTGTCGAAGGGCAGATTGCGCAAACTGGGCTTCGACAAGCTCAGCCCGAAGGGTATTTGGGAAATAATCTCCTCTCGCTCGCCATCGACGCCGCCCGTGCCCGCGCGTCGCTTGGCGAAATCTCCGACGCGATGGAACTGGTCTTTGGCCGTTACGCCACCACGCCGGTGCCGGTGAAGGGCATTTACGGCAGCGCGCATGAATTTGACGCCGCTTGGGCTTTGGTCGTCGAAGGCGTCGATGCCGTTGGTCGCCGCCTCGGTCACAAACCCCGCGTGCTGATTGCAAAGATGGGACAGGATGGCCATGATCGCGGTGCGAATGTGGTGGCGAGTGCGTTCAACGATATGGGCTTTGAAACAATCTCCGGCCCGCTTTTCCAGACGCCCGCAGAAACGCTCGCACTTGCGTTGGAACGCGATGTCGATGCCATTGGCGCATCGTCGTTAGCAGCGGGCCACAAAACCAATATCCCCGAGCTTATCCGCCTGCTCCGCGAAGCAGGCCGCCCCGACATCAAGGTCTTCGCAGGCGGCGTCATTCCGCCGCAGGATTATGAATTCCTCCGCAACGCAGGAGTCGTCGGCATCTACGGCCCCGGTTCCAACATTGTCGAGTGCGCGGCGGACATTTTGACATTACTCGGCCATAATATGCCACCGTTGGGAGAAGTTGCTTGAATCAGGAAAATTCTTTTATGCCACGTCATTCCACTGCCCTTATGGCAGGCGCGAACAGCATCTTCACCGGCGACAAGCTGCTGACCGCCGCGAATGCAGGCGACGACATGGACGCGGCGTTGATGGCGAAGCTGGGGCTAGTGCCTATGGAGGCGGAGGAGCCGTTGAGGGCTTGTAAGGCGTTGGAGGCGGCGGAGTGACGGCATTTGTTTACGCCGCATTATCGCTGTTATTGGGGTGCGGCGCTCTCGTTGCAATGTGGGAAGCCATAAACGGCGCGCGTGACCGCAATTGGAAATTTGTTGGTTTCACACTTTTCATATGTCTGATTTTTGCGGGGGGTTCGTTGAACATGTATGAATGTTCGCAAGGGCGTTGCGTGCCTGATGATCCAACCGTCCCGCGCCTTCGCTGATATTATTGAGGATTGACTGCCGATGTTCAAAAAAATCCTGATCGCAAACCGTGGCGAAATAGCTTGCCGGATCATCAAGACCGCGCGCCGCATGGGGATCGCTACCGTTGCGGTCTATTCGGATGGCGATGCGCGCGCGCCGTTTGTGGCGATGGCGGATGAGGCGGTGCATATTGGGCCTTCGCCTGCAGCGCAGTCTTATTTGCTCGCCGACAAGATCATCGCCGCGTGCAGACAAACCGGCGCTGAGGCGGTGCATCCGGGCTATGGCTTCCTGTCCGAACGCACCAGCTTTGCGCAAGGCTTGGCCGCAGAGGGCATCGCCTTTATCGGCCCGCCGGTGAACGCAATTGCCGCGATGGGGGACAAGATTGAGTCGAAGAAACTGGCGATGGCTGCAGGCGTCAATGTCGTCCCCGGCTTTGTCGGCGAGATTGACGATACCGAACACGCCGTGCGGATTTCGGAAGAGATCGGCTATCCGGTGATGATGAAGGCCAGCGCCGGTGGCGGCGGCAAGGGGATGCGGCTTGCCTATAATGAGCAGGATGTGCGCGAAGG
>JANMPK010000129.1:0-6004 GCA_031369825.1 Sphingomonadales bacterium | reverse complement strand
GCTTCGCGCCACGGCGCGCTGCGAGCAATCGAGGATGATCGCAATACGCCACCACAGGTCAAACGGCTGTGCCGGATCGCCCGATTGGGCGCGCGCCAGCCCAAGGTTCCCGATTATGCAGGGGCCTTCCGCGCTATTGGTCCTGCCGCAATCAAGCTCGGCCAAACGCTGGCGACACGACCGGACATTATCGGCGTTGAACCCGCGCGCAATCTACTGACATTGCAAGACCAGCTGCCGCCTGCACCGTTTGATCTGGTCTACGCCGAAATCGACACCAGCCTGAACAAGCCCGCAGCAGAGCTATTCGAATATATCGACCCTGTGGCGGTCGGTGCGGCGTCGATCGCTCAAGTCTACCGCGCCCGCACGACCGAGGGCAAAGACGTAGCGATCAAGGTGTTGCGCCCCGGCATCCGTGAGCAATTTGCTCGCGATATCGACACCTATGAATGGGCTGCTGCGCATCTGGAGGCGTTGGGCGGTGAGGCCGCACGGCTGCGTCCACAATTGGTCATTGCCAATCTCAAACGCTGGACCTTGCGCGAGCTGGATCTGCGCCGCGAAGCTGCAAGTGCGTCCGAACTCAAAGACGCTATGGTTGCCGTGGATGGCTATACCATTCCAACAATCGACTGGGACCGGACATCAGGCCGTGTCCTCACGCTTGACTGGGTCGACGGCGTCAAGATATCGGACATCGCAGCTTTGCAGGCGGCAGGACATGACCTGAATGCACTTGCCCAGAAGCTTGTGCTGGTCTTTCTGCGCCAAGCGATATCCGAAGGTTATTTCCACGCCGATATGCACCAGGGTAATCTGTTCGTTAGCGCCGACGGCACAATCGTTGCGATCGACTTCGGCATCATGGGCCGCATCAACCGCCAGGCGCGGTTCTGGCTGGCCGAAATTCTCTACGGCCTGACCACCGGCAATTACAAACGCGTCGCCGAAATTCATTTCGAGGCGCAATATGTGCCGAGCTATCACAATGTCGATGAATTTGCGACCGCGCTGCGGGCGGTTGGTGAACCGACGCGCGGCAAACCGGTCAGCGAATTGTCGGTCGGCCAGATGCTCGACAGCCTGTTCGCGATTACCCGCGATTTCGACATGCAGACCCAGCCACATTTGCTGCTTCTGCAAAAAACGATGGTGATGGTCGAGGGCATTGCGACCTCGCTCAACCCCGATATCAATATGTGGGATGTCGCCGCGCCCTATGTCCGCGACTGGATACGCGGCGAGTTGGGGCCGGAAGCGACGCTTGCGGACGGATTGAAGAAGCAAGCCGATACGCTGAAGCTCATCCCCGATCTGATCCGCCGTCTGGATGATCAGCTGCCCAAAAAAGGCGGTGCGCCGGAGGCTCCGCCCTTGCCGGAGGTCCAACTGGTGTGGGAGCGGCGGGCAGGAGGAAATGGCTGGCGATATTTGGGCGTTGCTGTGCTGGCAGCCATTGCTGGCGCTGCGACTATGTTCGCGTTAAGTTGACGCAATGACCGAAAAACGCATCCTGCTGATCGTCACCGGTGGCATCGCTGCTTATAAAGCGCTCGAACTCGTGCGGCTGCTTAAACGACAGGGCATCGCTGTTCGTGCGGTGATGACCAAAAGTGCGACCGAATTTGTCACGCCGCTGTCGATGGGTGTGATGACCGAGGACCAAGTCTACGGCGATATGTTCGACCTGAAGGAAGAACGCGAGATCGGGCATATCCAGTTGAGCCGCCAGGCCGACCTTATCGTTATTTGCCCTGCGACGGCCAACATCTTGGCCAAGATGACGGCGGGGATTGCGGACGATCTGGCGACCACGATATTGCTCGCCACCGACAAGCCCGTGCTGGCGGTTCCCGCGATGAATGTGCGGATGTGGAACCACATAGCAACGCAGCGCAACCTCAAACAATTGCGCGAAGATGGCGTCACTATCATGGCCCCCGATGAGGGCAGCATGGCTTGCGGCGAGTTTGGCCCCGGACGCCTCCCCGAACCACCCGATGTCGCGGCTCGGATTTGTGCGATGCTGGACCATCCATTTGATGCAGCGCTGACCAGTGGACGTGCGCCAAGCACAATCCCAAAAGCATTAGAGGCCCAACCCGATTTCGCCGAAGAAATCCACCGCCCGCTGTTCGGCAAACGCGTCCTCATTACTGCTGGCCCGACATACGAAGCCATCGACCCGGTCCGCTATATCGCCAACCGGTCCTCGGGCCGTCAGGGTTTTGCCATTGCACAAGCCGCTGCTGAAATGGGTGCCGAAGTAACGTTGGTCGCAGGACCAGTGCACCTCGTAACCCCGCCCGGCGTCATCCGCATCGACGTCGAGAGCGCACTCGAAATGCAGGCCGAGGTGGAAAAGGCCCTGCCCGCCGACGTCGCCATCTTGGTCGCCGCCGTCGCCGATTGGCGTGCCGCTGATGTGCCGGAACAAAAGATAAAGAAGGATGGCAAAGGCGTGCCCCCGCTCGCATTAACCGAAAATCCTGACATTCTCGCAAGTCTCGCCAAGCATAAGCAACGCCCGAAGCTGCTGATCGGCTTTGCGGCGGAGACCGAGAAGATTGTCGAACATGCCACAGCAAAGCTCGCCAAAAAAGGATGCGACTGGATTGTCGCCAATGATGTGTCGGGTGATGTGATGGGCGGCGATAACAATGCGTTCCATGTCGTGACCAAGGACGGCGTTGAAAGCTGGCCCGACAGTCCCAAGGACGTGATCGCGCGCAAGTTGATGGAGAAGGTCGCTCATGCCGTCGGAGACACAACAAATGGCTAAATCGCCTAAGCCCGCACCGGTCGAAGTCCGCGTCAAACGCCTGCCCAACGGTGCAGGGCTGCCTTTGCCCGATTATGCCAGCAAAGGTGCAGCGGGCATGGACATTTGTTCTGCCGAAAGCGTCAATTTGCGCATCGGCAAACGCCTTGCGGTCGCAACGGGTTTCGCCTTTGCGATTCCGCACGGCTATGAAGTGCAAGTCCGCCCGCGTTCGGGGTTGGCACTCAAAAACGGTATCACCTGCCTCAACACGCCCGGCACAATCGACAGCGACTATCGCGGCGAAGTGAAGGTCATTCTCGCCAATTTGGGCGAAGACGATTTCCAGATCACCAAGGGCGACCGGATTGCGCAGCTTGTCGTGGCACCTGTGCAACATGCGGCAATGCTCGAAGTGGACGAGATTGATGAGACCTCACGCGGCACCGGGGGTTTTGGTTCGACAGGGGTATGACACTCACCGATACGCAACTCGATCGCTATGGCCGCCATATCGTATTGCGCGACATTGGCGGGGCCGGTCAGTCGAAATTGTTATCCAGCCATATATTGCTCATCGGTGCTGGCGGCATTGGTTGTCCGGCGATTCAGTATCTGGCGGCGGCAGGCGTTGGCACGATTACTGTAGTTGATGACGATGTCGTGTCGCTATCGAACCTGCAACGTCAGGTGCTTTACAGCGCAGCCCAGATTGACGAAGCGAAGGTCGATGCGGCGGGCGCAGCCGTTACCCGCCTCAACCCCGATGTCCAATTTCACGCAATCAAACAGCGGGTTGACAGCGATACCTCAGCCGAAATCCTGAACAGCGTCGATGGTGTCATCGACGGCAGCGACAATTTCGCCACGCGGTTGTTGGTCAACGACCTCTGCCTTGCAGCAAAAGTGCCTTTGGTCAGTGCTGCGATTGGCCAGTTTCACGGACAGATTGGCACCTTCACCGGCTGGCTCCCCGACCGCCCCTGCTACCGCTGCTTCGTCGGCGACGCGCATGACCCCGACGATTGCGACGATTGCGCCACACAAGGCGTGCTCGGCGCCATGTGCGGTCTGATGGGCAGCTTCGCCGCGATGGAGGCAATCCGCTTTCTCACCGGCTTTGGTGATGATGCGGCTGGCAAGCTGCACATATTCGACGGCATGAAACCCGCGATGCGGACGATTACTTTGCCCAAAGATCCAGCATGTAAGAGTTGTGGCAATCTAACTCCCTAAAATCTCATCCACCCACTGCGGCACAATTTCGGTCGCAGGCCCGTGCCGCGCCTCGTCGAACCACTGGCTCCCTTGGCTTGGCTCCAAATTCAATTCCAGCGTATGCACCCCCTGCTCTCGCGCCTCTCGAACAAACCCTGCCGCCGGATAAACCGCGCCTGACGTCCCGATGCTCACAAACAAGTCTGCCCGGTTCAGCGCACGATAAATTTCGTCCATCCGGTAAGGCATCTCGCCGAACCAGACGATGTCAGGGCGCAACTGTCCAGGGATACCGCATGCCGGACAGGCCGGCCGCTCAAACAAAGTCGCGCGCCATTGCGTCCGCACGTCGCATGCCAGACACCAAGCGTTCAAATGCTCGCCGTGCATATGCAGCAAGCGTTTGGCCCCTGCACGCTCATGCAAGTCATCGACATTCTGCGTGACGATCAGCAGCCCGCCATCCCAAGCCGCATCCAAGCGCGCCAAAGCATGATGCGCCGCGTTAGGCTCGACCTCCTGTATCCGTGCACGGCGCATGTCGTAGAAGCGCAGGACGAGGTCGGGATCGCGGGCAAAGGCCTCTGGCGTTGCAACATCTTCGACCCGGTGCTGCTCCCACAGGCCACCTGCGCTGCGGAATGTATCAATCCCGCTCTCTGCGCTCACGCCAGCGCCAGTCAGGATTACGATATTGCGAATGTCAGCCATGCCCCCCTTTACCCGTTCGTGTCGAGCGAAGTCGAGACACCAATAACGCGCGCATGGCGGATGGGCATCTCGACTTCGCTCGATGCGAACGGTAAGGGTTTGAGTGAAGGGGTCATCATGACAAAAATCGGCATCATCGGCAGCGCAGGACGTATGGGGGCGGCTTTGGTCGAGGCCATAAAGACAGCGGGTCAAACCCATTCAGGCGGCGTAGACCAGGATGGCGATCTGGCCGATTTGGTCGCCGCATCCGATGTGCTGGTCGTTTTCTCCAGTCCGCAAGCGCTTGAGGCCAATCTCGACGCGTGCGTCGCCGCTGGCAAACCCATCGTCATCGGCACCACGGGCCTTGAAGAACGCCACCATTATCTGATCGACGACGCCGCGCGCGACATCGCGGTTTTGCAGACCGGCAACACATCATTGGGCATGACGATGCTGGCCGCTTTGGTGCAGCAAGCCGCCAGCCAGTTGGGCGATGACTGGGATATAGAAATCGTCGAAATGCACCACCGCCACAAGGTCGACGCGCCGTCGGGCACCGCATTGCTGTTAGGCGAAGCCGCCGCCAAGGGACGAAACATCGACCTCAAGGTAAACAGCGAACGCGGACGCGACGGCATCACCGGCGCACGCGTCACCGGAGCCATCGGCTTCGCGTCGTTAAGAGGCGGTAGCGTCGCGGGGGACCACAGCATCATCTTCGCCTCGGACAATGAGCGCATCGAACTAATACACCGCGCCGAAAGCCGCGCGATCTTTGCCAAAGGTGCGGTGAAGGCGGCGATGTGGTTGGCGGCGCAAAAGGCTGGGCGGTACGAGATGAACGAGGTCTTGGGAATTTAAGTGCAGAGCGGCCCAATATCCTCGTCAATCAAACGTCTTTCATGGTCCGATGCGCATCTGGCGGACATCCCGTTGCCAACCGGCACGATGCGGCTGACGCGTAGCTTGGCGTCGGGTTTGTGCCAATCGCCGCTTGATGCGCCTGATATTTTCTGGGGCGTTGGCGACCGGGGGCCTAACATCAAGCCTGGTGTCGCCGCTGACCGATATGGCACCGATCATCTGCGCCGGCTGGCCGAGATTGACGGGGCAAAGATCATGCCGCTACCCGCGACCGGTCCGGCACTGGCGCGGTTCCACTTGAGCGAGGACGCGGTGCGGTTAGAGGCGGTCATCGAGATCACCGATGCAAACGGCGCGGCGATCAGCGGCCTGCCCTTGCCATACGGCCCGCACGCCGAATTCGAGCCGGTCTATGACCTTTCGGGCAACGCGCTTCACACCGACCCCAATGGCGCGGACAGC
>JANMPK010000101.1:0-4972 GCA_031369825.1 Sphingomonadales bacterium | reverse complement strand
GCGATGGGCAAGCCGCAGGCAATCAGCGAAGCCGAAGCAGCGCGCATCCTGAACACCAAGGAAGAACTCGCCGCCGCCCCGAAAAAGCGCGTGTCGGTCGATTACGAAATCGGCGATCAGGTCAAGGTGCTCGACGGTCCGTTCGCCAGCTTCAACGGCGCGGTCGAAGAGCTCGACTTCGAGAAAAATCGCGTCAAGGTTTCGGTCAGCATCTTCGGACGCGCTACGCCAGTGGAACTCGACTTCGAACAGGTTGAATTGATGAAGTAGGGGCTGGTTGAGAGCGTTAGCGGATCATCCCACCAGCCAGCTTGTCCAGATTTTTTAGATTGAGGCGAAAGTAGGCGCGGAGCGGCGCATGTCGCTGACCCCATCCTTTGTCATCTTTTTGCATTTGGTCATCAACTGCAATCGCGCGCTCAGCAATCTTGCGAAACCGCACGGGATTTTCCGCTGGATTGGCAAGCGGAATTAACTCAGTCAGCAACTGCCAAGCTGTCTCATAAGACCAATGTCCTTTCTCTCCCGCCTTCGTCTTTGAAAAATTCCTGTCGGCAACCGCCAGTTTCAAATCTACCACGCGTTCATCAGGACCTGCCAGCGAGCCTTGGATTTCATGGTCGTGGATTGCGTCCTTCTGGTGCAAAATGACATAGTCTTCCCAATCCCACATGCCGAAAAAGCGCTGCTCTGAATCGGTCAAGATCGCCAGCATTGCGTCGGCATATCCGTAAGCCATTGCCTTATCCACAAAAGCATAATCGCTTTTGCATGCCGCTGCGATCTCTCTCTCCCAATCATTACGGAAGCGTTCTTCATTCAAATCACAAAATTGATCGCCGCCGCTAAAAGCTTCCTTCGGTGCATTGGCATAGACAGGTTTTCGCCTGCGCTCGATGGTTTGTCTTGCCTCACCGAGCTTTTCCGGCGAAGGATCAAGCGTAACTTCAAGCACTGCTAGTCTCAGGTCAATTTCTAACGACGTGAGATTTCGACTTGAACTGTCTTGCACATACTCCAACGCTTTTGACGCATGGACGTCCATATCCGCTTTGCCGCCATCGCGGGTCGGCAACAACTTTTCTTCGATTGCCCGGTAGGACGCAAAACGCTTGCGAGCGTGTGCAGCTAATCGCCTGGATTTGAATACTTCAGCGGCGCTCAGATAAAGATTGACGTTGTTTAAGAGATTGAAGTTCAGAGTGTTTTTAATGCCTCCCAGATCGTTCACTGACGGCATGTTCACGACAAAGATTCTTTGTTTTTCGGGATTGGAAAGATCCAAACGGGAATTTTCGGCTTCGCGTTCCCGATTCAACTCTTCATCAAGTTTTGTCAGCGCTTTAGTCAGGTCTCTATCTAACCCCGCCGCCATCGCTTCTGCGGAGCCGTCGCGCCCTTCAATGTATCGGAGCGCTTGCTCAACTGTCGTTTCGGTGCCGTAACGCAGATGCCAACCTATCAAGTTGGATGGATCAGCCCGCCCCCCGCATGCCCCGCCTTTGTGCCGCTTATAGCTTTCGGGCACAGGCTGCTCTCGGATTCGCTGAACATCTTCCGGTGTCCCGTTCCAGACATAAGCAACGAGTATGCAAATTTGCCCCTCATCTTCGTCGTTTGGTTGCGCAGAGGTTTGCGCGATCGCTGGCGACGAAAACACGGTCATTGATAGCAAAAGCCCTGTCACAAAAAGTTGTTGCATGACGTTATTCCTCCACTGGAAAGCTAGTCGGCCCTATACATTAAATATTCCCAACTTTTCGGTTGTTTTGAACAGCATCTGGCTAGCGATTGCCGAAGTTCCAAGAATTCTTGCTTTCGACCAGTATATCCCTTATGCGCGTCGCTTCTTTGATGAGAATCAGGGAAACCCGTGCGGGAGGAAGTCTTCGGACGACTGTTTGACCGCTTAATTTGATCTATCCTTCGACAAGCTCAGGACGAGCGGGTTTGGGGATGGAGATAGAATGAAAGGAGCCATCTGATGGCCAAGAAAATCGACGGCTATATCGGCCTGCAAGTACCGGCGGGTGCCGCAACCCCGTCTCCGCCAATCGGCCCTGCTTTGGGTCAGCGCGGCGTTAACATCATGGAATTCTGCAAGGCGTTCAACGCCGCGACTGCTGATATGGAAAAGGGCACGCCCATTCCGACCAAGATCACCGTGTTTTCGGACAAGAGCTTTACTTTTGCGACCAAGTCGCCGCCTGCAACCTTTCTCATCAAGAAGGTGCTCGGTCTGAAGGCTGGTTCGAAAGAGCCCGGCAAGATCAGCGCTGGCAAGATCACGCGCAAGCAATTGGAAGAAGTCGCGACCATCAAGATGGCCGACCTGAACGCGAACGACATGGACGCGGCCGTTAAAATCATCGCAGGCTCGGCTACCGCCATGGGCCTCGAAGTAGTGGAGGGCTGAGCACATGGCCAAGCTGACCAAAAAAGCAAAATCACTCGCCGGACTTGATGCTGAAAAGCTCTACGGCGTTGACGAAGCGATCAAGACGATCAAGGAACTGGCGACCGCCAAGTTCGACGAAACCATTGAAATCGCGCTCAACCTGGGCGTCGACCCACGTCACGCCGACCAGATGGTGCGCGGCATGGTCTCGCTTCCAGCCGGTACCGGCAAGGAAATGAAGGTCGCCGTGTTCGCACGCGGTGACAAGGCCGATGCGGCGACTGCGGCGGGTGCCGACAAGGTCGGTGCCGAAGACCTGATGGAAGACATGCTGGCTGGTAATCTCGATTACGACCGCGTGATCGCAACACCGGACATGATGGGCATCGTCGGACGTCTCGGTAAGACACTGGGTCCAAAAGGCCTGATGCCGAACCCGAAGCTCGGCACCGTCACGATGGATGTGGGCGAAGCGGTCAAGGTCGCCAAGGCCGGACAGGTTGAATTCCGCGTTGAAAAACAGGGTATCATCCACAGCGGCATCGGTAAGAAAAGCTTCTCCGACGCCGATCTGCGCAAGAATTTCGATGCGCTGGTCGATGCGGTCATCAAGAGCAAGCCATCGGGATCGAAGGGCAAATATGTCCGCAAGGTCGCGATCAGCTCGTCGATGGGGCCAGGGTTGAAGGTCGATCTGGCGGATGTTGCCGGGGCTTAACTAGCAACCGAAGGAAATTCGGAAGGGCTGGAGGGCGACCTCCGGCCCTTTTTCTTTGTGCCCTTGCCAGACGGCTGCGCGCTATCCATGTTGCGGTCTCCCTCTCCGATTGAAAGCCCCCACATGGAACAAATTGCCGACGACCTTTCCACCATGCGCCGCACGCCGCTGCATCCCGAGCATGTTGAGGCGATGCGCGCCATAGGGACCACGCGGCATTATGCGAAGGGCGATTATATGGCCCGCGTTGGCGACCCAACCGACCGTTTTGTCTATGTCGAGGAAGGCGAGGTCGAGGTGGTCAATCCGTTCAGTGAGGAGCGGTTGCTGCCCAGCACCATCGGCCCGACGCAGTTCATGGGGGAGATTTCATTCCTGAATGGCGGTGCATTCACCATGCCATTTCGCGCGGCTGCCGACACTCGCACACTGGAGGTCGAGCGCGTGGCGATGCTCGACCTGATGTCGAAAATCCCCGAAATGTCGGATATCATTATCTCGGTATTGACTGCGCGGCGGCGGCGGCAGGTGGAATCCGAGGACGCCTCGCTCAAGCTGATCGGTGCCGAAACCGACAAGAACATCCAGCGCATCGCCAGCTTTGCGATGCGCAACAAGATACCGTTCGTGTCCTACGATCTCGATAGTCCCGAAGCAGATGACGTGGCCGCCGCGTGCAAAATCCACACCAGCCATCCAGCCGTCATCTTCGGCAAAGGCCGTTACATCGAAGACCCCACGCCGCAAAAAGTCGCCGAATTGCTTGGACTTCGCCAAGCCATTCCAGACGGCATGATCGCCGACCTGCTGATCGTCGGCGGCGGCCCGGCTGGCGTGGCGGCGGCGGTTTATGCGGGCGCGGAGGGTATCAAGGCACTGGTGGTCGACGAACTCGCGATCGGCGGACAGGCTGGTACGTCGAGCCGGATCGAAAATTATATGGGCTTCCCCACCGGAATTTCGGGCAGCGATCTTGTCTGGCGCGGCCAAGTGCAGGCGATGAAATTCGGCACCTGCTTCTCGGTGCCAAGTCAGGTTACTGCGCTCGCCAAACAGGACGACGGCAGCTTCTGCGTCACGCTTGATGATGGCCAGACCGTCTGCGCGCGCGCCATCCTTGTCGCCACCGGCGTGCAATATCAGCGGCTGCCACTGGGCCGCCTCGAATATTATGAAGGCGCAGGCGTCTATTATGCCGCGACCGATATGGAGGCGCGCTTCTGCCGCAACACCGACGCCGCGATCATCGGCGGCGGCAACAGCGCCGGGCAAGCCGCGATGTTCCTCAGCCGCTCGGCCAAGCATGTTCACGTGCTGGTGCGCGGCGACAGTCTGGCCGCCTCGATGTCGGACTATCTCAGCAGCCGCCTCGAAGCTGACGAGAAAATCACCATCCATTACAACTGCAAGGTCAGCGAACTGCACGGCGACAGCGGCCTCACCCACATCACGCTCGATGAAAAGGGCGATTGCCGCCAGATCGAGGTCGGCGCTTTGTTCGTGATGGTCGGCGCGGCACCCAATACCGGCTGGCTGTCAGGGCTGGTCGAGCTCGACGAAAAAGGCTTCGTTAAATGCGGCGGAGACGGCGCACCCTCCCCCTTCGCTACCTCACACCCCGGTATCTACGCGGTGGGCGACGTGCGCGCAGGGTCGGTCAAGCGCGTGGCCTCAGCGGTGGGCGAAGGCTCGGTGGTGATCTCCGAAGTGTGGCGTTACCTCGACGAAATTGCGTGAGCGCCCATATAGGCGTCCAGCGTCTCGTGATAATGGCGGATGCGGCTTTCCTGATAGCGCGCCAGTGTGACGCCGGGCTTCTTCGATGCACGAAGGCCTTTCTGGATGCGCATCAGATT
>JANMPK010000090.1:0-12199 GCA_031369825.1 Sphingomonadales bacterium | reverse complement strand
GGGGGCGCTGGCCGACGTGCCGTCGGCGTTGTTGGGCCCGAAGTCGTGGTCGTCCCACACGTACGCGGTCGATGTCGCCCGGTACAGGTTGGCCTGCGCCGGCAGGCCCAGCACCCGATCGAACGCACGCGCGAATCGGTCGTCGTCGGGATCCTCGATGTCCGCGTAGTACAGGTCGCCGAGGTTCAGGTACATCACCGGGCGCTCAGCCCGGATCGCGTCAAAGACCGCACCGTTGGCAGGTGTGACGCTTTCGCATGCAATCAGGCATTGTGCGTAGGTTAGGGCTGTATCATTCATGCTTTCGTCCGAATGGCGGGTAAGTTATGATTTGTCCATTGCCTCAAAGGAATTTGTGATGCCAAAAATCGATGTCCATGCCATTCCGCAAAGCAATGCCACCGGCTATCCCGCGCCATTTAACGTGCAAGTCGAGGGTCGCCATTGGCGGCGCTTAGCACCTGCAGGCGGCCTGACGCACATGGGCGCGAGCCATGTGGTTCTGCAACCCGGCGCATGGTCATCGCAACGTCATTGGCATGAGGACGAAGATGAACTGGTCATCATGCTATCGGGTGAAGCAGTTTTGATCGAAGACGGCGGCGAGACGGTTTTGCGCGCAGGCGATATCGCCGCGTGGGCCGCAGGCGTCGCTAATGGCCACCACATGATCAACAGGACCGACCAAGATTGCGTGTTTGTCGCCATTGGCGCAGGTAACCAGGATGGCGGCGGCGAATATTCCGACATCGACATGAAATTCGAAGCCGACGGCTATTTTCATAAGGATGGCACGCCTTATCCGTCCGAACGGATCAGGTAACCGCGTCTTCGATCCGCTCGATGATCCAAGTCTCTTCGGCAGCACCGTCATACCATTCGAGCATCCACGGATGCGCCATCATTGCCTCGACATAGGCATCGGCAAAGCCAGGCAAAGTAAACCCATAGGTCACAAAACGTGTGACCACTGGCGCGAACATGATGTCGGCGGCAGTGAAAGTACCGAACAGATATGGCCCTTCACGACCGAAGCGCGAGCGTGCCTCGGCCCATGTTTGCAGGATGCGGATGGCATCGGCGCGCGTTTCTTCCGAAACGGTGACACCGCTGAATGTCTTGCGCGTGTTCATCGGACATTCCCGGCGCAGTGCCATATAGCCGCAGTGCATTTCCGCCGCCATCGACCGCGCCATACCGCGAGCCACTTCGTCCTTTGGCCAGTAACGATCCCGGCCCACTTTGTCGGCCAGCCAGTCGATGATTGCCAAGCTATCCCACACGACCGTCTCGCCATCCCAGAGGATAGGAACCTTGCCCGATGAAGGAGCCAAGTCTTCCTCGCGTTTGCGCTCATCCCATCCGTCATCGTAGAGCGGAACAGTCATTTCATCAAAGTGCAGGCCGGATTGCTTGGCCGCCAACCAACCACGTAAGGACCAGCTTGAGTATGCTTTATTACCGATTATGAGTTTCATGGTCATGAGGCGACAGCTTCTAACACAGCCCGGCGCAAATCCTCAATCCCGCCCTTTTTCTCTGCCGATGTCACCGATAGATCGGGATAGGCGGCGACATGCTTGCGCAGTTTTGCCATCGTGTCGAGCTCAACGGCCTCGCGTTCGCTGGCCTTGATCTTGTCGGTCTTGGTCAGGACGATCCGGTAACTGATCGCGGCGAAATCGAGCATACCCATGATGTCATGGTCGACATCTTTGATGCCGTGGCGGCTGTCGATCAGAACGAACACCCGCTTCAAGACGACGCGCCCGCGCAAGTAATCGTTGATCAGATAACGCCACTGCTTGACCGTCGCGACCGGTGCCTTGGCATAGCCATAACCCGGCATATCGACGATGCGGAACAGCGCAGGCGACCCGACATCGAAAAAGTTGAGCTCTTGCGTCCGCCCCGGCGTGTTCGATGCGCGCGCCAGATTGTTGCGGTTGACCAGCGCATTAATCAGGCTCGATTTGCCGACATTGGACCGACCGGCAAAGGCGATTTCTGGCACCGTTGGTTCGGGCAGAAATTCAAGCTTAGGTGCAGATTTCAGGAACGTCACGGGACCGGAAAAAATCCGGTTCGGTTCCTCTATGCCTGCAATTACATCCGCACTCACGTTGCTGCCTTGGCTTTCTCTTCAGCATCCTTAGCCGCTTGTTGCCTCAGGATCGGGTGACGCGAGTACAACCATTTCTGCTGCGCAATCGACACCAGGTTCGACATCACCCAGTATAGTTGCAAGCCCGCTGCGAATGGTGCCATGATAAACATCAGGAACCACGGCATCACGGCAAAAACTTGCTTCTGCACTTCATCCATTGGCTGAGGATTGAGCTTCTGCATCAGCCACATGGTCACGCCGAGCAGTATTGGTAGCACGCCAATGGCTAGGAATGCTGGCAAGGTAATGCCGGTGCCGAGTAGGTTAAACAGGATATGCGCCGATGGATCGGGAGCAGAAAGATCCTGCAACCAGAGCGCAAACGGCTGATGCCGCATTTCGATGCTGAGCATCAAAATCTTGTAGAGCGCGAAGAAGATCGGGATTTGCAGCACGATGGGCAGGCAACCCGCCAACGGGTTGACCTTTTCGTCCTTGTACAGCTTCATCATTTCCTGCTGCATCCGCGGTTTGTCGTCTTTCCACCGTTCCTGCACCGCTTTCATTTTTGGCTGCACGACGCGCATCTGGGCCATAGAGGCGAACTGGCGCTGTGCGACGGGGAACATGAAGGCGCGGACGATGATTGTCAGGCCGATAATTGCGACACCAAAGTTACCGAACACGCCGAACAGCCAGTGCAGTATCCAGAAGAATGGGATGGCGATGAACCAGAACCAGCCCCAATCGATAGCGAAATCGAGATATTTTATGCCGCCCTTGTTGGCATATTTGTCAAGCGTTTCGACTTCCTTGGCGCCAGCGAACAGTTGCGATTTTTGGCTAACAGTTTTGCCAGGAGCAACGGCTGTCTGATTGGCGGCGACCATTTGCGATTGATAAATGCCGTTCGCCACGCGGAATTTGGCATTCACCGTCGCAGTCTGGTCAGGGATTAGTGCTGCGAGCCAATATTTCTCGGTAACACCGAGCCAGCCGCCCTTGGTTCTGTAAGAAACTTCACCGCCGGGAGCTTCATCCAGATCGTCATAGTTCAGGTTGGTAATTTCGTCGTTGAACACACCCATCGGACCGACATGGATGTTCCACGTATCGGGATCGACGGACTTGCCGTTGCGGCTGACCAAGCCAAATGTAGCGACCTGTGCAGTCGTCGTGCCGCCATTGGTAAAGCGCTGCTCCGCCGTAATCATGTAATCCTTGTCGATGCTTAGCACGATGTCGAATCGTTGTCCTTCCGCGTTGGTCCAGCTTAGTGTGACAGGGGTTGTTGGGGTCAGCTTGCCTGCACTGGGTGTCCATACGGTCTTGTCATCGGGCGCGGTGATGCCGGTTCCGG
The DNA here is from genome assembly GCA_031369825.1 of Sphingomonadales bacterium. Classification (GTDB taxonomy): domain Bacteria; phylum Pseudomonadota; class Alphaproteobacteria; order Sphingomonadales; family Sphingomonadaceae; genus Sphingorhabdus_B. Next base: position 8,732 of record JANMPK010000090.1, on the reverse strand, counting down.
TCCAGCCAAAGCGCGCGAAATAGGCTTGCTTGGTCCCCGATGGCGCAAATAGCCGAACAGGTGGCGAATCCTTCGCCAGTTCGGTGCGGTGTGCGAGCAGCAGAAGGTCGTCAATTTTTGCACCTTCAAGATTTACTGAGCCTTTGAGCTTGGGTGTCTCGATCATCACGCGTCCGCTGGCCTGAAGTGCAGCGCCGAGTGCGACTGTGTTTACAGGGGCAGCCGCCGTGCCGATTGTGGTATCAGCAGTGGCAACACCAGTAGGTGCGGTTCCGGCCTTGGTTGTGCTGGCAACGGGAGCAGGCGTCGGGAAAAAAGTGCTCGCAATATACGGCCAGCCGAACAAGATGAGCCCCGTCAGCAATATGGCAATAATTAGGTTACGCCGGTCTTCCACGTTGGTAATTCCCCATTATTCAATAGATTGAGGTGCTAAGGCACCGGATCATGGCCGTGCCCACCCCAAGGATGGCAGCGCAATAGCCGTTTGATGGCCAGCCAGCCACCCTTAATTGCGCCGTATTTCTGGAGCGCGGCAATTGCGTAAGCTGAACAGCTTGGAGCGTAGCGGCAAGTTGGCGGCAGGATGCGCGAAGGCCCGATTTGCCAACCGCGCGCGATCAGGATGAGGACGCGGGCGATCACCTACTTTTCCGTTCGTGCTGAGCTTGTCGAAGCATGGCCAGCGCTGCCCTCTTGTCCTTCGACAGGCTCAGGACGAACGGATTGCGTGTTCAACTTCCCCAGTGCTTTGGCCATGTCAGCGCGCAATTCGGCAAAATCCTTTTCAATCCCGCCGTCGCGGCCAATCAGGATGTGGTCGGCGCCTGCTTTGCCTTTGTCGACCAGCATCTCGCGCGCCAATTCGCGGAAACGGCGGCGCATGCGGTTGCGGACCACAGCATTGCCGACTTTCTTCGTGATCGTAATGCCAAGCCGAATTGCAGGGTCTTCATCCTGCCGGTCAGAGACTAGCAAAACAAAACCGGGAGTAGCGTATCGCTTCCCCCGGTTGGCGGCCAGAAAGTCTGACCGCTTTTTGATGATGCTGTAACCGCGCATATCGCGGTCCGCCGCCTCGGTGATTAAGCCGACAGCTTCTTGCGGCCACGCGCGCGGCGACCGTTCAGGATGTTGCGGCCAGCGGCGGTCGACATGCGGAGACGAAAACCGTGGCGACGGGCACGCACGAGATTGCTCGGCTGAAAAGTGCGCTTCATGACTGTAATCCTTAAATTTTATGCGTCTTGAAATGAAAAGGGCCGCCGAATCTGTCCAGCGACCGCCTTTGTTGATGTGGCCGATACGTTCGGGGCAGGTAAAAGTCAACATCGCTTAGCGCATTGGCTGGTCAATATCATCACGCCGGAACAGGTGCATGATATCGCGTTTGATGTCGGGAAACGGGGGACGATGCGTTACCTTGCTCCGGCGTATTGACCAGTTCGCCCAACTTCCATATTCGGGATGCCGTCTGGCCAGCCTCGCATAGCGCTTTTTGGCCCAAAGCGAATTCTTCAGAATTAGCGCCAACCCGATTGGCAGTATGACCAAAGCGCCGGGGCCGGGAAGGGGACCGAGCAGTGGAGCCACGATCACCAACAACCATCCTAAAATCAACATACACCAGCGAAAGGCATTGCTATCGCGCCAGTTCTTTGGGGATATGCCGGTCATTTCGCCGATGTGGTGGTGATGGTGAATTGATGCAAGGGCGGCCAGGCGGGATATTCTTTACCGATCACCTGCATTTATTCATGTTTTCGTCGCAATAACGCTGTAACGATGTCCAATCATTCTTATATTGAAAGTAACATGGCTCTCGCTCTTCCCCATCTTCACCGCATCGGCGTTTTGCCGGCTGACATCGACTTCATGGGGCATGTTAATAACGCGCGCTATCTGAACTGGGTACAAGACGCGGTGCTTGACCATTGGAACAAGCTTGCGCCGCCGGAAACCGCAGCCAAATATCTATGGGTCGCGCTGAAGCACGAGATCACCTACCGCAAACCGGCCTTCCTCGACGATGAGGTGATCGCGTCGGTGGTGCTCGAAAAGGTGCAGGGCGCGCGGTCGTTTTACGATACCGTCATCAAGCGCGGCGAGGAAGTGCTGGCTGAGGTTAAATCAAGCTGGTGTTGTATCGATGCTGAGACGCTACGCCCGGCGAGGATCGCTGCTGAAATTCAGGAATATTTTTTCCCGAAGGATTAGACCCTCTCTCCTAAAGGAGAGAGGGAGCCTTTCAGAAAACCGGATCGTTCGCGCCGTCATCATCGAGCGGGGTGACTTCGGTGTGGATGCCGCATTCGACCTTGTCCCAGCCTTTCCAGCGGCCCGAGCGTGGGTCTTCGCCGGATGCTACCCTTGTGGTGCAGGGCGAACAGCCAATCGAGGGATAGCCTTGTTCAACCAGCGGATGCGCTGGCAAATCATGTTCGATCATATAGGCATCGAGCCGGGCCTTGTCCCAGTCGGCTAGCGGATTGACCTTTAGACGGCCTTCTTCGATTTCAAAACGCGGCAATGCAGTTCGGGTCGATGACTGAAATGCCTTGCGCCCGGTAAATTGAGCATCAAATGGGGCCAGCGCCGCTTTCAATGGTAACACTTTGCGGATTTCGCAGCAGCCATCGGGATCATAAGACCAGCGCAGGCCGGTTTCGTCTTTCTTCGCCAACAAGAACGGATCGGGCGTCAGGTTGCGCAAATCGGTCAGGCCCAAACGTTCGCGCAGTTCTTCGCGGTAGGTGATGGTTTCGGGGAAATGCTTGCCGGTTTCGAGGAACAGCACAGGCACGGTTGCGTCAATGCTCGCAATCAGGTGCAGCAACACCGATGATTCTGCACCAAAGCTCGACACAACCGCGGCATCGCCCAGCATATTTTCTTGCAGCAACACCGTCAGCATCTCGACCGTATCGCGCCCGCGAAACATGTTGTTGAGGCGAACGGCGTCGGCCTCGGTATAACGCGGCGCGGTATTGATGCGGTCGATGATGCGGACATGTTCACCCATGCCGCAGTTTCCAAACGGGGACTGCGGCATCGGCGGCGCGCTGATAGACATGTTCGTAACGTTCGAACGCCGCCTCGACATCGGCCGGGTTTAGCGACCCTTCGGGTGCGAAACTGTCGAAGCCGCAGCGCCGCATGAACGCAATCTGGTCGACAAGCACGTCGCCCTGAGCGCGGAGTTCGCCAGTATAGCCTGCCTCACGCAAGATTCGCGCAGAGCTATAGCCGCGGCCATCGCGGTATTTGGGGAAGGCGATCTCGATCAGAGCGAGCCGGTCCAGAAACGGCAACAACGCGCGTGCGTCGTCGTCGGGTTCAAGACGCACAGCAGTCGAATTGGACTGATCTAAGAACGCGTCCAGAGTAACCGAAGGTTGCTCCTGCACTTCGTCATCGCGGTAGCGGAACTCAACCATAAATAGCCTCCTTGAACGGATCGAGGCCGACACGGCGGTAGGTGTCGATGAAACGCTCATCGCCTTCGCGTAAAGATTTGTAGACTTCGGTTGCCTTTTCGACCGCATCAACAACGCCGTCTTCGCTAAAGCCCGGGCCAATGATTTTGCCGATGCTGACATCTTCCGCGCCGGAACCGCCAAAGGTCAGCTGGTAATTTTCAACGCCCTTACGGTCGACGCCCAATATGCCGATATGCCCGGCGTGGTGATGCCCACAGGCATTGATGCAGCCCGAGATTTTGAGCTTTAATTCGCCCAAATCGCGCTGCCGGTCCATATCGGCAAAGCGGGTAGCGATTTTCTGCGCAACCGGGATTGACCGAGCATTGGCAAGGCTGCAATAATCGAGACCGGGGCAGGCGATGATATCGCTTATAAGGTCGAGATTGGCATCGGCCAGTTCGGCTTTGCGCAATGCCGACCACACCGCGTAAAGATCGCGCTTGGCGACATGCGGGAGGACGATATTCTGTGCATGGGTGACGCGCAGTTCGTCAAAGCTATAGTCTTTGGCGAGGTCGGCCATCACGTCGATCTGGTCGGCGCTGGCGTCGCCCGGAATGCCGCCAATCGGCTTCAGACTGATATTGACGATGGCGTAACCGGCCTGCTTGTGTGGCTTTACATTCTGGTCGAGCCAGATCGCGAAATCCGGGTCGCTGCGGTCGATGTCATCGCTCACGGCCTCAAATGCGGGTGGCGCGAAGAAGGCGCTGATGCGGTCGAATTCAGCCAATGGCGGATCGATTCCCAATGTTTTCACATGCGCGAACTCTTCGGCAACCTGACGGCGATATTCGTCAGCACCGATTTCGTGGACGAGGATCTTGATCCGCGCCTTGTAGATATTATCGCGTCGGCCATAGCGGTTGTAGACGCGCAGGCAGGCCTCGACATAGCTCAGCAAATCTTCGGCGTGCACGAACGGGTTGATCTCCGGCGCGATCATCGGCGTGCGGCCCATACCGCCACCGACAAAGACGCGACCGCCCAATACGCCATCCTTTTTGACCAGTTCGATGCCGATGTCGTGCAGCCGCATTGCGGCGCGGTCTTCGGGGCTCGCAATCACCGCGATTTTGAATTTGCGCGGCAGATAACTGAATTCTGGATGGAAGGTTGACCATTGCCGCAGCAACTCTGCCCAAGGGCGCGGGTCGGCGACTTCGTCTGCCGCAGCGCCTGCATATTGGTCAGAACTGATATTGCGGATGCAGTTGCCGCTGGTCTGGATGGCGTGCATTTCGACCTGCGCCAGTTCGGCGAGCAAATCCGCGCATTCCTCAAGCTTGATCCAGTTATACTGGATATTCTGCCGCGTTGTGAAATGGCCGTAACCACGGTCATATTTGCGGGCGATGTGCGCGAGGACGTGCATCTGGCGGCTGTCGAGGGTGCCATAAGGTACAGCCACACGCAGCATATAGGCGTGGAGTTGCAGGTATAGCCCGTTCATCAACCGCAGCGGCTTGAACTGGTCCTCGGTCATCTCGCCAGCCAGACGCCGCTTCACCTGGTCGCGGAATTCTTCAACGCGGGCATCGACGATGGCTTGGTCAAAATTGTCATATTTATACATCTCAAATCACCCATTCGCCAGCGGTCGGGTCCGCCGGTTTTAATGTCAAATCAGGGCGCACCGTAGGTCCAAGCGCGCGGACGCGGTCCTTGATATGCGCGGGGCGCGGGCCTTCGAGCGTTGCAATCGCGTCGATGATGTACGGCGCGTTGACGCGGCGCGCGCCTTCTTCCGCGTACAATATAGCTTCGCCTTGTTCACCAACATCGGCGGCGTCCTCGACATGAATCGACCAGCCTGTGCCGGTCCACCAGGTGACGGCACCCGAACCTAAATCATTACCTGTCAGTATTTTCACGCCAATTGCTCCGCTTTTTTGACAAATGCGCGAAGCTTGTCCTGCGCATCGGATTTCAGGACGACTTCGCCGACGACAATGATCGCGGGCGATGCCACGCCCTCTCGGTCGATCATGTCGCCCAAGTCTGTGAGTAAAGTGCGAATGGCGCGCGAGCCCTTGCGGGTTACGCGTTCCAGCACCGCGACAGGCATGTCGGGCGACACACCGTCGGCGATCAGTTTCTCGGTAATGTCGGCGGCGGTCGCCACACCCATATAGATAACGAGTGTGCGGCCTTTACCCGCAAGCCCCGCCCAATTCTGGTCCGTCAAACCCTTGCACTGGCCTGCAACAAAGCTGACCGCACTCGACGCGTCACGGTGGGTGAGGGGCAGCATCGCTTCCGCCGCGCCGCCCATTGCGGCCGATATGCCGGGGACGACTTCGACCTCGATGCCGGCATCTCGGCATGCCACGGCCTCTTCGCCGCCGCGTCCAAATATGAATGGATCGCCGCCTTTCAAGCGTACCACCAGATAATTGGCCTGCGCTTCACGAACCAATATGTCGTTGATGCCCTCTTGCGGCACAGAATGTTTACTGCGTTGTTTGGCGACCGAAATCAGTCGCGCATCTGGGTTGACCATTTTTATGATTGCGTCGTCAACAAGCCCGTCATGCACGATAACATCGGCTGTAGCGATCAACCGCGCGGCCTTTAGCGTTAGCAAATCAGGATCGCCGGGGCCTGCCCCGACCAGATAAACTTTGCCTTTTTCCATATCAACACCATGCACTGTGCCGGGGAAGACATCAAATCAGGATATATTGAAGCAGCCGTAGTAGAACTTTAGGCCTTTATTCGCCATCGGTAGAGGCGGTGGTTTCATCATCCTTCAAACCAATACCGATCATCGCCTTGGGATAGTCATTTTCTGAAGAGACAACAGGATAGGCACAATAATCGGCAGCATAATAAGCGCTTGGCCGGTGGTTGCCAGACAGCCCGATTCCGCCAAAAGGTGCAGATGACGATGCGCCATTAGTGGGGGCATTCCAGTTTACAATTCCCGCACGGCTGTTAGCCCAAAATTCGTCATACTGCGCTGCAGAGCCGCCGACCAAAGATGCCGACAAGCCAAAACGGGTATTATTTGCTTCGGCAACCGCACCTGCAAAATCAGACACCCTAATTACTTGCAGCAACGGTCCGAAAAGCTCGATATCGGGACGTTCGGTCATTTCGGTTACATCAATGATTCCCGGGGTGAGGAACGGACGGCCCATTATCGGCACCGCCATATGCTTGATCGGTCTGCCGCCCCTGCTCATCAAAGCCAAAAAGCTCTCGATTAAATTGTCGCACACTTCATTGTCGATTACCGGACCCATGAACGGTGGAGGTTCACCGTGCGGTTCACCAATCACCAAACGGTCGGCCAGCTTTTTCACTTCGCCAACAACTGAGTCGTAGAGGTCATCTTTAACAATTAACCGACGTGCTGCCGTGCACCGTTGCCCGGAGCTTAAGAAAGCTGATTGAACCACCAGCACCGCCGCGCTGTGGATGTCTTTGGTATCCCAAACAATAATCGGATTATTGCCGCCCATTTCGAGCGCGAGTATTTTATCGGGACGTTGGGCAAATTGACGGTTCAAAGCGATCCCGGTTTGCGCCGACCCGGTGAACAACAGACCGTCTATGTCGGGATGTGCAGAAAGCAGTTTGCCGGTTTCCGGCCCACCCTGTGCAACGCGCACGACCCCGTCGGGAATGCCTGCTTTATGATAATATTCGACCAGCATTTGACCCGTTGCCGGGGTTTTTTCGGACGGTTTAAAAACGACAGCATTGCCGGCAATCAAAGCCGGAATGATGTGGCCATTTGGCAGGTGTGCAGGGAAATTATATGGGCCGAGCACTGCCAATACGCCATGTGGTTTATGGCGCAGCGCACTGCGGTTCCCGGGTTTGCCATCCAGACGTCGCTGCGATGTGCGGTCAGCATAGGCTTTGACCGAAATATCGACTTTATTAATGACCGACTCGACCTCAGTGCGAGCTTCCCAAAGGGGCTTTCCGGTTTCGCGGGCAATAGTATCGGCAAATTTTTCATGGTCGGCACGAACGCGGTTGGCAAAGCCGCGTATCCGTTCAATCCTGTCTGAAAGCGACGCTGCCGCCCATTTTGGCCATGCTTCGCGTGCCGCCGCAACCTCGCGGTCGACATCGCTAACCTTACCGCGCCAAAATTCTGCGCCGGTTGCCGGTTCGTATGAAATTAATTCAGACAATGATGGTCCCTGGCCCCGAGTTAAGCGACTATTTACTATAATTGGACTGGCAAGTTTTTACATCAAGTAAATTTTTCATGTAAAATAATGTATTTAATCGGTATTTGCATGGGCTGCCGCCATCCGCCTAATGTTGGTGATCTTGCGGTGAAGCGGCTCCCAATCGTCCTGTTCGGCTATCGCAGCCCAAATCAACTCGACTTCCTCAATCAACATTGAACAAGGTTTTTCATCGTCCCAGTATTCATCCAAATTATTATCCGTTGGTTGATAACCGACCAGAGCATCTTTGAAGGTGATATATGCCTCGCTAATGCTAGTTGTTTGGTCGATGCGGCCGCCACGGTGCGTGTGAAAGAATGTATCGACTGGAATCCGCTCGCTAGACATTAAACGTTCGGCAGCCTCTACCAGCGCCCGGTCAGAATCTTCGCCGCGCGTCACGACGCCAAGACGCCATAGAAACCGCCGGATAATTGCAGCTTGGAATAAGGCTGGGAAACGTTCCAATGCTTCAATCAGCACCGGTGCTTCGCATATCAGCCGTAGGGACACGGCAAGCTGCCCCAAATTCCAGTGCATCGCCTCGGCTTGGCGACCAAAAGCATAGAGCCCGTTTTGGTCGAAATAGGCGGCGGTGAAGCGCGGGTCCCAATATTGCGTAAATCGCCACGGGCCATAATCGAAGCTCTCACCGGTGATATTGATGTTGTCTGTATTGAGCACCCCGTGGACAAAGCCCGCTACCATATACGAAGCGGCGAGATCGGCGATGCGTTCGACAGCAAGATTCAACAGTTGCGCCGCCGGATCAGCGGTTGGCACCTCATTGTATAAAATCGTCAAGCAATAATTGACCAGCTGCTCCATGGTTTCGGGATCGCCCAATGCGGCCAAGCGCTGGAAGGTGCCGATGCGGATATGGCTGTGGCTTAGGCGTACCAGCACGGCGGAACGCGTCGGCGATGGCTCGTCTCCGCGCATCAATTGCTCGCCGGTTTCGATAAGCGAGAATGTCTTGGACGTGTTGACGTCCAAGGCTTCAAGCATTTCGGTGGCAAGGATCTCGCGAACGCCGCCCTTTAGCGTTAACCGGCCG
>JANMPK010000072.1:0-5646 GCA_031369825.1 Sphingomonadales bacterium | reverse complement strand
GCAATATGCGCGCGGTCATTCGCAGACGGGGTGCGGCAGTCGGACGGTTGCAGGTTGATCTGACCCCGCTGCCGCCGGGCAATGCCGACTGGACAACGCGTTTGCTGGCAGCTCCCCTGTCGGGTGGCATCCGCTATAATGGTCCTGCTGATACGCTGTTTTCGCTGGCGGCGCTCGCCGATCAAAGCCTGACGGGTAATATCGGCGTGGCGGCCGATTTTTCAGGCAGGGTGCAGGCACCGCAGCTAAGCGGCGTAGTGCGGGCCAATGATCTGGTCTACGAAAATGACTTTTATGGCACGCGTCTGACCCAGCTGCGGATACGCGGCGCGTTCGTTAACGACCAGCTCGACGTGACCGAACTGACCGCGAAGGCGGGCAATGGCACGATCAGCGGTAAGGGTTTTGTCAGCCTGAGCTCGGCCAAGGGCTTCCCGTTGCAGCTTGATCTCGACATGAACCGGGCCCGCATTGCGCGTAGTGAGCTGATTTCGACCGAGGCGACGGGTGCGCTGAAAATCGTTAACACGCCGGGCGGCCCTGCCTTGATTAGCGGCACATTAAACCTGCCCGAAACGCGCTTCAAAATCGTCCGCCAAGGCGCGGCAAAGGTCTCAACGCTAACCGGCATCCGCCGCAAAGTGCCGTCTGGCCGCGCGCGCGTGTCGGGCAATGCCGATGCGATCACCAGCCTGCCCAGCAACTGGCAGTTGGATATCAAGCTGGTCGCCAATGACGAACTTTATGTCAGCGGAATGGGGCTAGAGTCTGAATGGGCAGCAAACCTGCGCGTCACCGGCACATCGGATGCCCCGAATATTGCGGGTGATATGGAGCTTATTCGCGGAACGCTTGGATTTGCCGGGCGGTCGTTCGAACTGGAAAGCGGACGGCTATCTTTCAACGGCGGGGCCGCTAGCAACCCATCGGTCAGGGTATCGGCTGCAAGCGACGTCGATGGTGTTACCGTGCGGGTCAACATTCGCGGCACCGGACAAAATCCTGACATCAGCTTCAGCTCAACCCCGGCATTGCCGCAGGATGAAGTATTGGCGCGGATATTATTTGGCAATTCGGTGGCGGAACTCGACGCGATCCAGGCAGTGCAATTGGCCGCGTCGCTCAACAATTTACGCGGTGGCAGCGGCGGGCTCAATCCGCTGGGCGTGCTGCAATCGGCGACTGGACTGGACCGACTGAGGATATTAGGCTCTGACAACAAAACCGGGCGCGGCACTGCGCTTGCCTTTGGCCAATATATCACCAACGATGTCTATGTGGAGATCGTCACCGACGCACGGGGCTATACCGCAAGCCAGATCGAGATTAGCCTGACACCGGCGTTGTCGGTATTGAGCCAGATCAGTTCGCAAGGCACGTCGAATGTTAACGTGCGGTACCGGAAGGATTATTGATGCGTTATGCTGCGGCCCTTATCCTGTTGGCGCTATCGGCGTGCGGAGAGAAAGATTTTGATCAGCAATATGCCGAAACCGAAAAGCAATTGAAGGCAGACGCTGCCCGGCTCGACCGCGAAATGGCGGCAGAGGCAAAAAGGGAACCCGGAGAGGCCGCACAGCAAAAATAAAGCTGCGGGAACAATCCAATATGTGCGTTGTTTCGCCCGCATGACACAGCATAAATATAACAAAGACATCTTCGGGGCGCTCGTCGTCGACCATGATATCCACCGCCGTCTTCTCGATGAAGTTGAACAGACTTCGGGTGACACGCCCGAGCGCCTCGCGCTGTTCGAAGAATTAACCTACGAATTGAAGGGGCATGCTCTGGCCGAAGAACAGGCTTTGTGGTCGACGGTTCTGCGCAAGCCCGCGATCACCGAAGATGGCCGCCACGCCGTTGCCGAGCATAAGGAAATTGACGATCTACTCAACGATCTCGCCGCGACCGACATGGCAACAGGTGGTTGGCTGACCAAGTTCAAGACGTTGAAACACGAATATCTCCATCATATCGACGAAGAAGAGGAAGAGCTTTTTCCCGATGTGGAAAAGCATCTCGATAAGTCGGACCAAGAATATATGGCTGGGGTGTTCAAACGGCGGAAGGCCGTTGAGAAAGAAAATGCCGAAGTGACGCCGGAGAAAAAGAAAAAGGATTAAAACCCTTCCGTCGCGCGGCTAACCCCCCTAACAGTCGCCTGATGTGGCACCTCCATCAATATCCGCTCTGTCCCTTTTCGCGTAAAGTCCGTTTGTTGTTGGGGGAAAAGGGCGTTGCCTACAGTCTGGTTCGTGAAAACCCGTGGGAGCAGCGCGACGAATTTTTGCACATGAACCCTGCCGCGCGAACGCCGGTGATGCGAGATGTCGAACGCAATATTACGCTCGCCGATTCGGTGGCGATTTGCGAATATATTGATGAGACGGTGCCAGCGAACCCGATGATCCCCGGCACCGCACAATATCGTGCCGAAACGCGGCGGCTGGTCGCATGGTTTGACGAACAATTTTACGGCGACGTCACCCAGCCTTTGCTCCACGAGCGGATGAAGAAGCGGCTGATCGACCGGCAACCCCCAGATTCAAAAGTGCTGCGAGAGGCGATGAAGCTCGCCAACGGCCATCTTGATTATGTCGATTATCTGATCGACCACCGCGCGTGGATGGCGGGTTCGACGATGAGCATGGCCGACCTTGCGGCGGCGGCGCAGATTTCGGTCGCGGACTATCTGGGCGGTATCGACTGGAACGGGCATGAACAGACCAAGGCATGGTACGCGATGTTCAAATCACGCCCGAGCTTCCGGCCATTGCTGTCAGAACGCATGGAAGTGATTGCGCCGCCCAAGCATTACGAGTTGGTGGACTTTTAACCCTCCGCCAGCGCTACCAACTGGTCCGCACACGCGCCCCAGCCTTCCTCGAAGCCCATTTTGGCATGCCGCTCGCAGTCTTCTTGGGTCCAGTGGCGGCAGGTCGCTGTGTAGCGCGTGCCCTCGCCTTCGGGTGTGATCGACCAGATGCCGATCATGAACGGCCCGGCAGGCATCAGGTCGTCAACAACCGCGTCGGTAAAGGCAAAACGCCGCCCCTCGTCCCACGCAAGCACAGTGCCCGGATGCGGATGGACCTCGCCGTCGGGGCCGTACATAGTGCAAGTTGATGCGCCACCAGCGCGGCGTTCGAGCTTTTCGAACTCGGCGCGCCATGGCTTGGGGCACCACCAGTCCTCGATGCGGTTGGCCATCATGTCCCAGACCTTTTCAGGCGGCGCCGCGATGAGGCGGGTGACCAAGAGTTCCCAGCCATTTTCTTGGGTTGCAGTCATTTCATTCTCCTTTTTTCAGTCACGGTCCGTAGGGCCGAGCGTCCAGAAATGGCGATAGGGCCGCGCGCCTTCGACGCAAGCCGCCACCGACGGCCGGGCAAGCGCGCGGGCGCGATAGGCTTTCACTCGCCCACAGTCGTCTGGGATCGGATGCACCCAGTCGGCGTAAAATAAAGACGGTGCTCCGGCGCAATCGGCCAGTGTGAAATCAGCGCCGCAGGCCCAGTTATCCTCGGGCAGCCGTTCCTCCAGCCAGCGGTAGATTGTTGACAGCGCGCGCTTTGCGCGGTCGATCCGCATGGGGTCTGGCTTTTCAGTGATGAAGGGCAAATGCTCACCAACAATCGCCTGCATGTGCGCCATGACATGATTGTCGAACACCCGGTCTATGAAACGCACATTGAGCGCCTCGGCAGGATCGGCCTGGATCAGTCGCTTGGATTCGGGATAAGCAAGGTCGAGATGTTCGATCAGGATCGAGCTTTCGATGAGCACCTCGTCGCCAGCTTCCAACACCGGAAATGTGCCCGGCGGCCACAATTGGGTGAGCCGTCCGCCATTCGCGGGGTCCGCCGCCGCATCGTCGGCGACACTTTGCAGGGTGAACGGCAAATCCTTTTTGTACAGCGCGATCAACGCCTTCCAAGTATAGGATGAAAAGGGGTGGCCGTGAAGGATCTTTGCCATAGATTGTCCTTTCCGCAGTTAAAGTCGGTCCGCTGCAATGGCCCGCTGCATCAACTGACGCATAGCCCAGCGGTGGAACGGGACGATGAAGAAGAGATAGATTTTCCCGGAACGGTTATGAACATTGCAGATGGTCGAAAACGCCACCGAAGGCGCGGGCAAGTCGAGTTTCAAGACCGACAGCCTGAAATCGAGATGGCTATTATCGCGCCCGGCAATCAGCTCGTTATCTGTCAGGGCAAAGATCGGCCAAGGCCCGATCAGATCGCCGACGGCGTATTCCGATTTGCGCTTAAAGCGGCGGATCGCGGCCTCGGGTGGAACTTCGAGTCCCGCCCAGCCAGCGGCGCGGTTGCGTATTGCCAGCAGGGTACGGGCCCACCACGGATGGTGCCCGATCACTGCTTCGAACAAATCGGCGACACCGAGCGAAGGGTTTTTGAGTTCCGCCACATAGCTGTCGCTGAACCATGCGGTCTCAACATTGTGCCGGTTGAGTGCCGATTCCGCAGGAACCGGGCCTTCTGTGATGCCACCCTCCATCATGCCCTCATCGTCGTTCATTGCGCTGATCCCCGCCCGACTAACCTTCCGCCAAGCAATGCTAGGGGGACGATGTAAGCGAGGTAGAGTAAGTGGTACCACACCGGAAACTGATCCCAGACGAGAAAGTGGTCAACCAGTGAATAGAGCAGCCCCAAGGCGATGATCACGCGTATCGTCCGCTTATCTCCCCGCGCGACCCATGTTACGACCATTCCGAAAGCCAGTGTTGCCGCAGCCCCTACCGCCAGTCTCGAGAGAAGCATGTCCACGGCAAATGTGCGCTGCATTTCAACCTCGGCATAAGCTGGCCAGACGATCCTTCCTGCCAGCGTGGCAAGCAACACCACCGCTTCCCAAGCAACTGCGCCAGCAATCATTGCCCCAATTGCTCTGATCACGTCTGAGCTCTCCCCACCGCCGCCTCAATCGCTGCAACGTCGATTTTCGCCATCATCGCCATCGCGTCAAACGCACGTTTGGCGACGTCGCCGCCCTGCGCTATCGCATCGGTCAGGACGCGCGGCGTGATCTGCCAGTTGACACCCCATTTGTCCTTGCACCAGCCGCACTGGCTTTCCGCGCCGCCGTTACCGACAATGCTGTTCCAGTAACGGTCGGTCTCTTCCTGCGTCTCGGTCGCGATTTGGAACGAGAACGCCTCGGTATGAGGAAACAGCGAACCCCCGTTGAGGCCGATGCAAGGGATGCCGAAGACGGTGAATTCGACGACCATTACATCGCCCGTTTTCCCGCCCGGAGAATCGCTGGGTGCGTGGTGAGTTGCCCCCACTTCGCTGTCGGGAAAGTTTGCCGCATAAAATTGCGCAGCGTCTTGGGCATTGTTGTTATACCACAAACATATCGTATTTTTGGCCATTTTCTCTCTCCTAAGCCAGCCATTTGTTGGCACGACCGGCAACGGCGAAGCGCCATTGGACGATCGCAACCAGAATGATGAACGCCGGAAAAATCAAGGCTGTCGCACCCAGCGTCGTCAGCCCGCCAGCGATGATGAACGGATAAGCAAACTGCACCAGCACCGACAGTAAGCTCAATAGGAACAAGGGCGCCGCCCATTTTTTGCGCATTATCAGGCCGGTGGCACCCAAGGTCCCGGCGAAT
>JANMPK010000015.1:0-4140 GCA_031369825.1 Sphingomonadales bacterium | reverse complement strand
GCTAGACCCAAACGCAAAGCTCCGGCTTGCGATTCCTGCTCGGCAATCAACCGCAGGAAGTCGGGGCTGCCCTCATGCGGCTTCCAGCTGCGCGCATAGACCTTTTCATAATCGCGCCAGCTGCTTTCCGAAAATGTCGTTTCAATCCGCGTAGAAACAATGCCCTTCTTACCCTTGCGCTTCACGGTGTTTTTCAACTGTCCGGGGCGGGTTTCCCAATATTGGTCGAAGGATCGGCCACCCACGCTAAGATAATGGTTCTCGTCACATTCGGTCTGTTCGACCACCCATCCGGCCTGCTCGAAGGCGGTGGCGAGTTCGCTCGCGGCGTGATCCTCATCGGGCAAAGGCGACAGCGTCAGGCGGCGGCTATGGTCGCGCGCAGTTGCCGCCAGTTGCCGCAACAATGCCAGCCGTGTCACTTCGTCATAGGCCCCGCCATAAATCGGCCGCCACGTAAAATTATACCAGTTGGCAAGCGCGCCATATTGCCCGCCTGCCAATTGCATCAACGGCAACCAGGCATCGGCCTCACCGTCGTGCGCGCGCAACAACAACGGCGCCTTGTCGCGCAATGCCATACGGTGCAGCGCATCAAGCCAATCGAGCCGGTCAAAGAGGCATTTTTGCACGTCACGGTCCAGCCGCCCGCGCGCCGCAGCTTGCGCGGTGAGGAAATTATCGTGATATTCACCTTTTACCGGCAAATAGCTGACCTCAAACATACCTTAAACCTTTGAAGTAAATAACCTAATGACGACCGATTTGCCAGTGTTTCCGCTCGATCACCTGCCCCTGTTCGGGGAGGCAACCGCGCCTGCGCTTATCATCCGTGACCGCGTGTATAGTTATGAAGAGTTAAACTTGCGTATCGGTCGGCTGGCGAGTTGGCTTTCGGCGCAGGATTTTGTCTCTGGTGACCGCGTGGCAACGTGGTTGGGGAAGGGCGAAATTGTGTGTTTGATGCCCTTGGCGGCGGTGCGTGCAGGGCTGGTGCATGTGCCGGTCAATCCGCTGCTCAAGGCGGCGCAGGTTGCGCATATCATGGCGGATAGCGGGGCGCGGGTGCTGATTACCAATCAGGGGAGGGCGATTACTTTAGACGCCAGTTCTCCAAATCCGTTCGTGTCGAGCGCAGTCGAGACACCTATCGGTGGTGCGCAACCTCACCGTGTCTCGACGATGCTCGACACGAACGGGAACTATGTCGTTACGGATGAAAAGAATGTTCTCGCTATCCTCGACAACCCCACCGCACCAACACTCTCCCCGCTCCCGACCACCACCGACCCCGACACACTAGCGGCGATCCTCTACACCAGCGGTTCAACAGGCCGCCCCAAGGGCGTCATGCTATCCCACGCCAACCTCGCGCTTGGTGCAGTCAGCGTGGCGCAATATTTGAACCTTCAGCCAGACGACAAAACGCTAGCAGTCCTGCCACTAAGCTTCGACTACGGCCAAAACCAGATGCTTTCGACATGGCGCGCAGGTGGCTGCGTCATCCCGCTCGACTATCTCACCCCGCGCGATGTCATCAAAGCGTGCGCCAAACACAAAATCACCACACTCGCCGCCGTCCCGCCATTGTGGGTGCAACTCGCCGAGCAAAACTGGCCCGCCGAAGCCACAGCAAACATGCGCCGTTTGACCAATTCGGGTGGCGCGCTAACCCCCAGTCTCGTAAAAATGCTGCGCAGCATTTTTGGACAGAAAACCGAAATCTATGCAATGTACGGCCTGACCGAAGCCTTCCGTTCGACCTATCTCAACCCGGCGTTAATCGACGCCAACCCGACCAGCACGGGGCAGGGCATTCCCTTCGCAGAGATCATGGTCGTGGCCCCCGACGGCAGCGAAGCCGCGCCCGATGAACCCGGTGAACTGGTCCACGCCGGGCCTTTGGTCGCGCAAGGATATTGGCAAGACGAAGCCCGCACCGCCGAACGCTTCAAACCCGCACCCGCGTTTTCGCACTACGGCGGCCTAGCCGTCTGGTCCGGCGACACCGTCCGCCGCGACACCGATGGGTTGCTCTATTTCGTCGGCCGCGACGACGCGATGATCAAAACCAGCGGCAACCGCGTCAGCCCCACCGAAATCGAAGAAGCCGCCGTTGAAAGCGGGCTTGTGGCCGAAGCCTGCGCACTGGGCCGCAAGGACGAACGGCTGGGTGCGGCGATTGTCCTGTTCGTGCGAGGGAGCGGCGATGACGACGGGTTAAAGGCGCATCTGAAGGCGACGCTGCCCAATTTCATGCAGCCATCCGAGGTGGTGTGGCTTGAGGCATTTCCGAAGAGTGCGAATGGGAAGTTGGACCGGAATGTTTTGGCTGAGGGGTTGGAGGGATGACGCGCTGAATTGGCGTCGTGTCGCTATAATTTCCAGAAATATTATTATACTTTGTCGATATTTCGCCGTTCCCCATTTTGGGCGTGACCAAATCGCTTCCTATTGATATGTTCTGTTTCAATAAATTGTATGTGTTTGGTGGAGAGCAACATGATTGCTTCTGACAATAACGAGGATTTCTCTCCTATTACGCATATCAACGGATTGCCGATTATTGTCGGACTCTTTGTTAGTGTAATTCTCATTGTATTGGCCGCACCGCCGACAAAGCATGAATTGATACTCGACTACCCTTTGGATGTAGGCTGCTGTGAAGAACCGCATTACAAGCCCGTGGTCAACAAGATTGAGATTTTGGAAGATGGAGCAATCAGGTGGAATGGAAAAGAATCAAACCTGGCTGACATCCAAAAATATCTGCGCCAGACGAAGACCATGAATCCTGAACCCGAGTTGCATTTCGAACCAGCGCCAAACGCAAATTATAAAACGGTTATGAAGACCGTTACAATGATTCAACAGAGCGACGTCACCCGCTTGGGCTGGATAGGAAATGAGCAGTATCGGCATTTTACAAAGGCTAAGCGCCCATGACGATCCTCGAAAAATTTCTGCAATTTGCTGAACGCCTGCCGACTGACCGCTTGAATTCGGTCGAGACGGCGTTGGCTGAAATTATGGAGAGTTATTCTGACCGTTACGGTTTCACCTCGTCCGAGCAGCAAATTCTCGACCAACGCGTCGCCGAAACCAAGCCCGCTTTTTCCAGCAGCGAAGATATCGCCAAACTGTTCGGCAAGCCCTTCTCCGCATGAGGCGCATCATATTCCGCAAGGAAGCGGAAGCCGATTTGCGGGGCATTATCGCTTATTATGAAGACATTGCTCCGGCCTCGGTCAGCAACATATTGAGCGACATTTCTCGCTCAATTGACCAGCTTGTCCATTTCCCGCATTTGGGAATGCAAGTCGACGAGCGCAGCTATAGACGCATCGTTACACTGAAATACCATTTCAAAGTGGCTTATGAAGTTGGCGATGACGACATCCTCATATTGGGCGTCTTCCGCTATCAGGACACAGAGATTTGACCATGACAACAGCGGGGCATGATGACTAAACCGAACGCCAAACCCACAATCTGGTCGCGCGCACAGGACATGGCGTTAAAAGCGCCGCCGGAACGCAACCGCTATGTCGATTTTCTGCGCGCCTTTTCTATCCTAGCGGTGGTGACCGGCCACTGGCTGGTCGCGGCACCCTATATGCAGGATGGCTCGGTTCAGGGCGGGCATTTGCTGGGGATATTGCCGTGGACGCAGTGGTTGACCTGGGGGTTTCAGGTCATGCCCATCTTCTTTCTGGTCGGTGGGTTTTCCAATGCTTTGTCGTGGGCTGCGAACCGGCGCAGCGGCGGTAGTTATTCGGGCTGGTTTTCGTCACGGGTGCAGCGGTTGATCAATCCGGTGTTGCCGCTGTTCATCATCTGGACGCTGTTTGCGCTGTTCGGCACCGCGGCGGGAGTTGAGCGCGAGGTGGTGAAGCTCGCCACCCAATTGGCGTTGATACCGGTGTGGTTTCTGGCGGTATATCTGCTGGTGTCGGCGGTGGTTCCCGTCACCCATGCCGCGTGGAAACGGTTTGGCATAATGACATTCTGGGTGCTGGTGGCGGGGGCAGCGGCCATCGACGCCGCGGCCTTGCTGTTCAAAGTGCCGTATATCAACTTCGCCAATTTTGCCTTTGTCTGGCTGGCCATCCACCAATTGGGCTATGCGTGGAGCGAAGG
>JANMPK010000001.1:0-3538 GCA_031369825.1 Sphingomonadales bacterium | reverse complement strand
TGCCGAAAGCGGATTGCCCTGTGATCCTGCAACCTCACCATTGGCTTGCGCCATGCGCATTTGGTCCAACTTGCTCGACGCACCGCCCAGAATAGCTGCCGATTTGCTTGCCCTGTATGGACCGGCAGCCGGAGAAATACTCGCTGTCAGTTGCACCGCCATCCTGCTTTGTCCGGTATCGCATAAGTCCGTTGCAACCTGTGCCCCATTTGCCTCGGGAAACTCTTGGGCAAATGCAACCACAGGAAAAAGCCCTGCAACGGCAGCGCACAACAAACTCCGCCGCACAATCTGCCGCGTTCCAAGTCGTCCGAATAGGCATGCCTTTTGGGTCATGCGGCCGGTAATGACGAAAATATCCGGACATCCGGTTTCGTGATCTGGTTAACAGGGCGGTAAGCGGCTCACCGACTGCCTATTGCACAAACATAGGAACATATAGCGCATGTCGGGGTTTTATGGCGGAGACGGTGGGATTCGAACTAAAGCAGTAACTCACTAGAGTTGCTATCTTTTCTTTTCCAGAAATCCGTCTAAACCATAAAAAATGCCATAGATTCATAGCGCTACTTTTGCAGCAAACAGGCACATTTCTGCGTGGAACCTTGCTTTTTCGTAGCGATTTGAGAAGAAATGGATAAGGATTCGACTGCCTGTGGTCAACAAATCCGTTTGAGCTTGCTCTCATAGCGGAACTTTATCTCGGCGATCATCTTCTAGATCATGGTTTTGGCTAGGCCGACCCGACGCGACACTTCGAGGAGCGGGATCAGATCGGCGATGGTCACCGTTGCTTCATACACTCTTTGGTCAACCGACGATAAGGCCGAAGACGCTGCCCTGCGGCGACTGACTGGCGGATTTGCGACCAAAGCGGAGGCCATTAGAAAGCACTGCGAAGCAGGCAATATTAATAAGGCCGATTATGTCGCTGTGGCCATCTCGGGTTTTCGGCTCAGTCAGGAATTGCCAGTTGCTGAGAGATTGGCGGGCCTGTTCCTGATTTTGCGAAGGCATTCCTGCCCATCGGATCGCGCTACGTTGCAGTCAAGATTGGCGACGATTGCAACACTCATTGGACGCTGGATGGCTATTCAAAGCAACGATCGACCAAGACGGCAAGAATCCCGTTGATCGAGATTTCTTCCTGCGAGCAGATTTTCAGCACATCCATGCTGTCGTCTACATGCCACTGCATTTCGGTGAGCCTATCTTGCTGGTCAAAGAATGTGCAGCCCTGCACAATCCAATGGCGCGACAGAAAGGTGAAGCCATCGCCCTCGGTTTAGGCAGCAAATTTGAAGTCGATATTGGCGACAGTGAATTCACCGTCGGCCCACTGAAATAGGAAGAACAGGCAACAGGCTAAACAAACCGCTGAATTTAGTTGCATCGGCCCAAAAAGTGGACAGTCAAGGCTATCCAATAAACGCGACATAACAAAGCTGCCAAAAGGTCCTTATATAGAGTTTCCATTTCCACGGGAGTTCATTATTGGTAGAGCAATAGCTCTGCGCTGGACGCAAATTTTAGGGATTTAGTACGCATGTTTAAGACAGACCTGTGCCTGGAAGCGCGCAATCACGCAAATGCTACGTGATAATCTAACAAAATCGCTGGTTTTCTCCGCTCGCATAAATAGCCTCAAGAATTTTCAGAGCTCTGATGCCCTCGTCGACTCCGGGCATTGGTGGGCGACCATTGGCGAGATCCGCAGCAAAGCATTCGATCTGGCTGCGGAAATGTGCAGGGGCTGGTTCGCCTGTTATTTCAATTTCGCGGATGCCTGAATGATTTTGATAAAAAAGTGCGTTGGCATAATACCCTATGCGTAGCGTTCCCTCTGTGCCGTGCACATAAATCGTTGCAGGATTAGAATCCCAGCGCCCCGGCGGTAACGGCCCATCCAGGTCCCAGCTCGCCCCTTTACTGAACAAGCCTTCACTGGGAAGCGCCGAGGGCCATGTCCCGTCATCATAAAGCAGTTGGCCTATCGCTCCGTTTGCAAACTGCAATGTCGCA
Organism: Sphingomonadales bacterium; assembly: GCA_031369825.1. Classification (GTDB taxonomy): domain Bacteria; phylum Pseudomonadota; class Alphaproteobacteria; order Sphingomonadales; family Sphingomonadaceae; genus Sphingorhabdus_B. Next base: position 1,516 of record JANMPK010000001.1, on the reverse strand, counting down.
AATTCGGTTTGGAGCGGCGCACCGCTGCGGTTGCCGCGGCCCCATGCCGAAACGACTGGCGCGCCGATCAGCCAAGGCAATATGTCAAGCAAGTGAATGCCGTGATCGACCAGCCCCATGCCCGTTCCTCCGGGGCCGCCGCCGGGATAATGGACTGGAGGAAACGGGCGCTGCGCCGATGGCCCGCGGCCTGTGACGCAAATCTCTCTAGCAGACGTGACAGTCCCAATTGCACCAGCTGCTATCATCTCTCTTGCTTTAATTATGGCTGGTAGGTGCCGATAGGAAGAGCCATAACCCAGTTTTATGCCTCTCAGCGCAAAATGATCGGCCATAATACGGGAAGCTGCGACCGAGTGGGCAAGCGGCTTTTCGCATAGGGTTGCTACCCCGGCATCGGCGCAATCGCACGCGATCTGCGCATGGGTGGCAGCAGGCGTCAAAACGCACACAATGTCGAGTTCTTCTTCCTGCAACATCGCAAGGTGCGATGCATAAATTGTAATTCCTTCCGCAATTTTTGCGCTGGACCTGCGTTCAGCCGAGATTTCAGCAACAGCAACCACCTCGACCAGCGATGATCCGGCATAAGCCTCCAGGTGGATTTGGCCGACTTCGCCCAATCCGATCAATCCAGCCCGCGCGGGATGGTTACGCGTCATTACGCGCCGCCGTATATCGTATTCCGCCAAATTTGAAAACAGCCCCGGATTGCCGATCATCTGTCATTCGGTCATACTCAGAATTTGGCGGGCCTCAGCGACACTTGCGCATTCATAACCCAGCTGGTGTACAATCGAACGGGCGCGTTCCACCAATTGGCCGTTGGTCGCAAAGACCCCCTTTTCAAGGTATAAATTGTCCTCCAGGCCAACGCGGATATTGCCGCCGAGTATCGCTGTCTGCGCGGCGACGGGCATTTCCTCCCGCCCGATACCAAGCGCGCCCCATACCGCATTGGGCGGCAACAATTGCTTCATGTAATACATACCCAGCGTATCGGCTTTCATGCACCAATTGACCCCAAGGACGAACTGAAACATCGGCGGACCATCTATCAGCCCTTCGGCAATCATCGCCTTGCCAAATTCGATATCGCCTGCACCAAACACTTCCAGTTCAGGTTTGATCCCCAGCGCCTGATACCGCGCCGCCATTGCGCGCAGCGTCTGTGTGGAGTTCATATAGATAAACTCTTCGCCCCCTTCGGTCTGGTTGCTGGTGTTGATGTCGAGCGACGCTATGTCAGGGCGGCATAGTTCCAGATGCTCCATGCGCTCATCAACTGATGCGACATCGCTGCCCGCCATCGCGCGAACGTCATTCGCTGGATCGGGCTTGTCGAATGCACCAAGGCCGCCGGTTAGATTTATCAATATGTCGCGACCGCTGTCACGCAACCGGTCGACCACCTCCTTGAATTACTTGGTATCGCGGCTACCGCCGCCAGTTTCGGGATCGCGGACATGGATTTGCGCTATCGCGGCGCCAGCATCTGCGGCTTCGACGCACGCTG
>JANMPK010000104.1:0-2246 GCA_031369825.1 Sphingomonadales bacterium | reverse complement strand
GCCTTCCTCGACTCCACGGGCCAGTCGGCCTGGGGCCAGTTGTTCGCCATGTCGGGGCTGTAGCTCGCGGCTTGCTCGGCACGGAATTTCTCGAACAAACGGTCACGGAAGACGGCGGCGAGTATTTCAAGCTCACGGCCTTCGCTGATATTCGCCAATCCGCCGCCGGTCGGCCATGCAACCACAGCTGCCGATTGATCCGCCGGGCCTTTATGGTTGAGCTTTACCGGCGCATTTGAGGTGGCGGTCGGAAAATTCAGCGCCAGCGCCGCAACCGTTGGGGCAACCGCAGCGCGTGATTTGATCGCGCCAAAACTGTTTTGCAGCGCGGTGATTGCTATATCTTTGTCGAAGTCACCAAAGAGCATGACCTCGACTGGTCCTTGCGCCAGCAACGGTGCCCAATAGGCTTTGAACTTTGCCGCGTCGATCTTCGCTACATCGGCGGGCGCCGCCGATTTCCAGCGCTGGTCTTTATTGCTGAGCAGATATTCAAGGTCACGTTGCAACACCGAAGTCGCCGACATTTCGAAACTGTCATAGCCCGATTTAGCCAGCGCCTTGGCGCGCTCGACCGGTAGCGGGTCCCAACCCGGATGCTCCAGCTTGGTCGCGATCAAACGGAGCTGATCGGCCAAGTCGTCAGCACGGGTGTTGGCCGAGAATTCGAACGCATCGCTGTCGATACCGAAATTCAGCTCGATGCGTCTGCCGTTGACCATCTGGTCGATCTCGGTGCGCTTCAGCTTGCCAATACCGTTTTCACCCAGCACCAAAGGCCCGGCCCAAAGCAATCCGCCCTGCTCGGGTGCGACCGCCTGATAGCCCTTGCCAAAACGCACCAGCACCCGGATCTGCCCGCTCTCCGCCTTGTTGGGATATAGCAACGCCCTTACCCCGTTGGACAATTCGAGCTTGGTCATTTCCAACCGCGATAACACTTCTTGCGATACCACTGTTGCCGGTGCGCCCAATTTTGGCAGCGAGTCAAAACCCAAAACACTTTCGGCCAACCGCGCCGATTTGTTGGCAGTCACAGGTGCAGTCAATGCCGATGCCATGCGTTTATCGACATCGGGCAATGCGGTCGGCGAAGACAACATCATCCGTGTGACGGTGCTTGTAAACAACGCCTTGGTCGATGCCAGCAGCCGCTCAGGCGTGAACTTGTCCTTCATGCCCTCATAGACAGCGATCACGGTGTCGGGAGCAGCAACGGTCTCGCGGATATCAACGGCACGGACAATGTCGTCGACCTGTTTGGATGCCGCCTCGAACGGATAGCTGTCGACCATCGTCCGTAGCGCGTTGGCGAACAATGTGCGTTCGCGTTCGATATCGGCCTTTGAAGGTGCATTCTGTACTGCATCGGCAACCACCGCGCGAACGTCTTTGGTTGCGGCTTCCCATTTGCCCTCAATCGGTGTGATCGAAATCAGCGTAGCATCGGCGGTGCGCGAGATGTCTTCCTGCGCGACTTCGGCGAACAGATAATTGCCACCACTGCGGGCCGCGACCTCAAGCCGCCGGTTGATGATCTGCGCGGCCAGTGCGTCGATTAGCAGTTGCTCGTTATACAATATGGTGTCGTCGACCTTCTCCCACGGACGGACATAGGCCATGCTGATAGTGGTCGGCAGCGTCGATTCCACGACAACTCGGGTGGGGTTGCCGATAGCCGCCGGTTTGCCGAAATCGGGCTCCGGCGCGCGCGGCCCTGACCCTTTCCAATCGCTAAAATATTTCTGCACCAGATTTGCCAGCATCGCCGGATCTACGTCGCCGGCGATCACCACCACAGCGTTTTCGGGGCGATACCAACGGTCGTGAAAGGCATTCAGCCGCACCGCGTCGGATGCCCGCAATGTTTCGGGCGTGCCGATGGTCGAACGCGTCGCCAGTCGCTGCCCTTGAAACATATGTTCGCGCAGCGCGTCGCTATACACCTGCTGCGCGCCACCGCCTTCACGCAGTTCGGCGAGCACAATCGCGCGTTCAGCGTTCAAAGCAACGTCGGAAATACGCGGATTGCGGATCATGCCAGAGATGATCTTGATCGACTCGTCCAACTTGTCCGGCGTCGCGTTGGGCAAATCGAGCTTATAGACTGTCTGCGTCGGCGTCGTTTGCGCGTTGCTGTCGCTGCCGAAGGTCACGCCGAACCTCTGCCAGATGCGTTTGGCTTCGCCGTCGGGAACGAAGGTCGAGCCCCGGAATGACAAATGCTCGATTAAATGGGCAAAGCC
>JANMPK010000470.1:0-1977 GCA_031369825.1 Sphingomonadales bacterium | reverse complement strand
GACGACAACCGCGCGCTCATCGGCCTCAGCATCAATTGGAATGCTCGACCCGGCGTTCATCACTATGTCGGCATAAATCGTCGCCGAATGCTGCGTTGTGGATGCGGTCGCGCCCCAAAGACTGCCCATGATGATCCGCGCACTTGTGCCCGTATCTTCAACCAACGGCAGCGCATCGGCACCGACATGCTCGAACGCAGGTGCAATTTCCTCTTTGCCATCGGGCAGGGCCAGCCAGGTCTGCATCCCCGATATCGGCGAGACCTTGTCGCGCTCGCTTTGCGGAGATCGTTCGCTGTGCACGATCCCCTTACCCGCTGTCATCAGATTTACTGCGCCTGGGTTAATCGTCGCAAATGTTCCGATGCTGTCGCGGTGGTCGATTGCACCTTCGAACAAATAGGTCACTGTCGCCAGATTGATATGCGGATGCGGGCGGACATCCATGCCTTTGCCGATATCGAATGCCGCCGGGCCAAACTGGTCAACAAAAATAAACGGCCCAACCATCGTCCGGGCCTTTGACGGCAATGTGCGGCGGACCTTGAACGCGCCGAGATCATGGGTGGTAGGAGTGATTATGAGCATAGCAAAATATCGGCTTCGACACCTTGATTGTCAAGCGAGCGGGCAGCTCAGTCTTCGAACCGGCCTTCTTCGCGTAGCTTCAAACCTGCGGTCTGCAAGGGCGTGACCGCATTGGTAAAAGCCCGAGGTGTCATGCCCGTATATCTCCGAAACTCCCGGTTCATGTGCGATTGATCGAAATAGCGAAGCGCATCGAGTTCACGCTCGCTCGGGCTGCTAAAACCGCGAAGCGCAGTGGCTGAATCAAGAAACCGGCTTCGCCTTAATATCGCTTTGGGTGTCAGACCAAAGGCGGCAAGGCACCGTCGTTCGAGCTGCCGAACCGAAAGGCCGACTTCCGTGGCGGCATCCTCGACACGCATTGTGCTATCGGTGCGTGCGATGACTTCGAAGCGCGCCATTTGCATATCCACATCTGGTGCACGCAACGACGCAATCCGCTCTCTCAAGGCGTTCTCCATTGCTGCTAATTGCCCGTCGTCGTCGCTTGCCTGCGATACCCCGGCAAACATTCTGTCGGCCAGATCGCTCCACAGCTGTTGCAAGGGCAACATCATGTCGGCAACAGCATGATGTGGGCCTGCAAAAAGTGCATGCCATCCGCTTGGTCGGGCCGCAAAGCCGGTAACAGCGAAGCCGCCCTTTACCCGAACCCGCAAGGGTCGGCTATTCGCACCAAAGAATACGACATTTCCAGCCGTGCTCCATTCACCGGGACTGGTTTCCGCCGCCCAATCTCCGCGCAATAGGCAGCGGACGAAGGCGGTTTCGGCGAGAAGAAAATCCTCAATCACCACGCCATCGGGCAGTGGCGCTTCAAACACGTAAAACCGACGGATATAAGGAGCGAGATCGGCTGATGGCCGATATGTCCGCGACAGCAGCATACGCCCCTCTTGATTGAATGCGACCCAAAGCAGCTTCATACTGCTTTTCGAGAGCAATTAACTTACATTGCAAAGCGTTGGTAGGCAACAATAATCCGGAATCCCGCAGCGACTTATTCGCCCGGGGCTTTTGCCTTAATTGCCAACGCATGCACGCGTTCCCCAGGAATATCCCCGAGCGCCTTATTCACCATCCGTTGCCGCATCACTCGGCTTACGCCAGCGAAAGCAGCGCTTTCGATTTCAACGGTAAAATGCGACTCGCCCGATCCGTCATCGCCGCTATGGCCATGATGGCTGGCGCTATCGTTAATGACGGCAAGGTGGGTCGGAGAAAAAGCTGCGGTCAGCAGTTCCTCCATTTCTGTTTGTGCAGGGCCTTTTTCCATAGTTCCTGTATTCCCATATCGGTAGTTTTTCGCCAAGGGAAATTATGGCGTCCGACCGTCCAACTGACCGATTTCATGGCCGCGTGCGTGGTTCACGCGAGCATTGCGCGCAT
>JANMPK010000457.1:0-9623 GCA_031369825.1 Sphingomonadales bacterium | reverse complement strand
GCGAGCCTGCCGGGGCTCCCCGACGCAAGGATTATGCTCATGCGGGTTTAACCTGGAGTAGCACGCGTTCATTGAACAGATTGATAATGGCAGCAGCGGTCTCTTCGATAGAGCGCCGTGTCACATCAAGCACCGGCCAGTCATTATCGGCAAACATCCGCCGTGCCGCTGTAACCTCCGCCTTCACCTTTTCCTCATCGACATAATCAGTGTCGGGTGCCTGATTAAGCGAGAGCAGCCGGTTGCGCCGCACCTGAACCAGCCGGTCCGCACTAGTCACAAGTCCGACCACCAAAGGATGTTTCAATGTGAACAAATTGGTTGGTGGTGGTGCCTCGGGGACCAAAGGAATATTGGCGGTCTTGTAACCACGATTGGCAAGATAAATGCTGGTCGGTGTCTTCGACGTCCGCGAAACACCGGCAAGCAATATATCTGCTTCCTCCCAATTTTGCGAATTGAGACCGTCATCATGCGCGATAGTGAACTGGATTGCGTCGACGCGGGCAAAATAGGCCGCATCCATTACATGCTGCCGTCCTGGCCGGGCCTTTGCCTCTTGGCCGAGCATGTTGGACATTGCATCGCTCACCGCATCAAGTGCTGCCACCGCAGGCAAACCTAAGGCACGGCAGCGGTTTTCCAGCTTGCGCCGTGTGTCGCGGTTGACAAGCGTGAACAGCACCAGCCCCGGATTTGCTGCAACATCGACCAAAATGCGGTCGAGATGCGTTTCAGAGCGAACCATCGGCCAAAAATGTTTGACGACATCGTCTGCCGCGTCAAACTGGGCCAAAGCAGCCTTGGCAATATTTTCCAGCGTTTCTCCAGTAGAGTCCGACAGAAGGTGCAAATGGAAGCGCTGACTCATCGGCCAACTGTGTTGGCAGGCGGGGGATAAATCAAGGGACAAATAGTGCCGGACAATTGCGTCCCCGCTGCCAGCGATTCAAACCTCGATTCGGGCACAGCCTGTCCACATGGGTAAAGCGCTATCCACAGGCTGTGAATAACGGGGACGGCCTCGTGCGAATCGTGGAACCAGATACTGGCAAGCAATTTCTCGCTGTTGGCAATTTCCGTAAAAGCTTTTAGACAGCGGTTTTTCCACGTTCCATCATCTCTCATCATTCTATTTAATAATATATATTTTGATTGGACTTGCCTTAATGTCTGCGCTTACCCCGAAGAAACTACTCAACGTCTTACGGGGCAATCAAGAGGCCGTTCCGCCTATTTGGTTGATGCGACAAGCTGGCCGTTACTTGCCTGAATATCGTGCGCTGCGCGCAGAAAAAGGCGGGTTTCTCGAACTCGCTTATGACAGCGACTGTGCTGCCGAGATTACCCTACAACCAATCCGGCGTTTCGGCTTCGACGGCGCGATCCTGTTTTCCGACATATTGGTTATCCCGCACGCGATGGGTCAGGATCTGTGGTTTGAAACCGGTGAAGGGCCAAGACTTGCACCGCCGCTTTCCGGCCATGACTTCGAAAAACTGGTGCCAGCGCCCGAGCGTTTGAATCCGGTGTTCGAAACGGTGCGCAAAGTAAGCTCTGCGCTGTCACCCGAAACAACCTTTCTGGGCTTCGCTGGAAGCCCCTGGACGGTCGCCACATACATGGTCGCAGGCCAAGGCAGCAAAGACCAGGCCGAGGCACGACGGATGGCCTACGGGCATCCTGAGCGCTTTGGCCAACTGATCGACCGGATCATAGATGCGACGGTCGATTATCTCTCCGGTCAGATTGAGGCTGGGGTTGATGCGGTGCAACTGTTCGACAGCTGGGCGGGTTCATTGTCGCCTGCGCAGTTCGAGGATTGGGTGATTGCGCCCAATGCGAAAATTGTCGCGGCACTCAAAACGCGGCATCCCGATACGCCGATAATCGGATTTCCCAAAGGAGCGGGCGGCAAGCTCCCGGCCTATGCGCGCGAAACTGGGGTTGATGCCGTCGGCGTCGATGAAACCGTCGATCCAGTCTGGGCGAACCAGACTTTACCCGGAGGCATGCCGGTGCAGGGCAATCTCGATCCGCTCGTGCTGATTGCCGGTGGCGCAGCGCTGGAAAATGCTGCGCAGCGAATATTGGACGCGTTTGCGGACCGCCCGCATATCTTTAACCTCGGCCACGGCATATTGCCTGACACCCCCATTGAACATGTTGAAAAGCTGCTTACTCTGGTCCGCAAGGGATAATCGGAGAAAGCGGCCAGAATGACGGAAACACTAGCTGTGCTTTATATCTGGCTGAAATCGGCCCATATCATTTTCGTGATTTTCTGGATGGCTGGCCTGTTCATGCTGCCGCGTTTTCTGGTCTATCATCAGGAAAGCTTGGAAGGTTCCGAGGAGTCAGCCAAATGGGTTGAACGCGAGGCCAAGCTCATCAAGATCATTCTCAACCCCTCGATCATCGTTGTTTGGGTTCTGGGGCTGGCGTTGGCATGGCACATTGGCGCGATGCAGGAGGGCTGGTTTCACGCCAAGCTGCTCTTTGTTCTTGGCCTTTCAGCTTATCATGGCTGGATGATCGGTTATTCGAAAAAATTGGCGCGAGGCGAACGCACATTGAGCGGAAAGCAGCTGCGGCTGTTCAACGAAGTGCCGGGTATAGCTGCTGCGCTCATCGTCGTGTTGGTGGTGGCCAAGCCATTCTGACGGCTAGCTGATCACGTTAATTCATGGATTAAAACAACCTATTTAACGTTTTTAATAAAATTAAATCGTTATAAAATAGATACTTATTGTAATTCTCAATTTCGTGCTGTCCTACAATTTATCCGTTCGGTTAAAAGACAGGCGAGTTTTGATCGAGCGTCGAACATGACGATAGCGAAAGGAGCGATGCCGGATGCAGGGAGTGAGATTTGCACCGTCTGACGCAAAATTGAAAATGCCGATTTCGCGTCAAAACTGTCAAAAGTCAGCAGCAACTATTTAGCGAATGGGCCTTTTGGGACGCATCAAACTTGACTGGTGCTGCACCAGCGCTTATTGTTATGTCAAGCCTGTCCTAGGCGTGAGGCGCACTTTCACAACAACCGCGCCACTGACCTTACCATCTCCTGCCGGTTGCCTTTACGAAACCGGCTTTCATTTCGGACCCAAGGTCCATCCAACGGAATCAATTTATGCACTTGAAAGAGCTGAAAAGCAAAAACCCTGCCGACCTTGTGTCGATGGCCGAAGAATTGGGCGTCGAGGGTGCGTCAACCTTGCGCAAGCAGGATTTGATGTTCGCAATCCTGAAAGAACTCGCCGACGACGGTGAACAGATCATGGGGCTTGGCACAATCGAGGTTCTGCCCGACAGTTTCGGCTTCCTGCGTTCGCCCGAAGCGAACTATCTGGCGGGGCCAGACGACATTTACGTCTCGCCTAACATGGTGCGCCAGTTCGGTCTGCGCACCGGTGACACCGTCGAAGGCGAAATCCGCGCGCCCAAGGATGGCGAGCGCTATTTCGCTTTGACCAAAGTTATGAAGATCAATTTTGACGATCCCGAGGCCGTGCGTCACCGCGTCAATTTCGATAACCTCACACCGCTTTATCCTGACGAAAAGCTGACGCTGGATTCGCTTGATCCGACGGTCAAGGACAAGTCAGCTCGCGTTATCGACATCGTCAGCCCGCAAGGCAAGGGCCAGCGTGCACTGATCGTTGCACCGCCGCGCACGGGTAAAACCGTGCTGTTGCAGAATATTGCCAAGGCGATTACCGACAATCATCCCGAGGTGTTCCTGATCGTCTTGCTGATCGACGAACGGCCCGAGGAAGTGACCGACATGCAGCGCAGTGTGAAGGGCGAGGTCGTGTCCTCAACCTTCGACGAACCCGCCACGCGCCATGTCCAAGTTGCAGAGATGGTCATCGAAAAGGCCAAGCGCCTTGTCGAGCACAAGCATGATGTTGTTATCCTGCTCGACTCGATCACCCGTCTGGGCCGGGCTTACAACACGGTCGTCCCAAGCTCTGGCAAGGTGCTGACCGGCGGTGTAGATGCCAATGCCCTGCAACGTCCCAAGCGCTTCTTCGGCGCCGCACGTAATATTGAAGAAGGCGGCTCACTCTCGATCATCGCCACCGCCTTAATCGACACCGGCAGCCGGATGGACGAGGTCATCTTCGAAGAGTTCAAGGGCACGGGTAACTCTGAAATCGTGCTTGATCGCAAGGTGTCCGACAAGCGCATCTTCCCGTCGCTCGATGTCGGTAAGTCCGGCACGCGCAAGGAAGAATTGCTCGTCGAGGAAGGCAAGCTCAAGAAAATGTGGGTGCTGCGCCGCATCCTCATGCAGATGGGCACCGTCGATGCGATGGAATTCCTGCTCGACAAGATGAAGGATTCTAAGACCAACGAAGACTTTTTCGATTCGATGAATCAATAAGGCACATCTTGTGATTATCGAGCATGCGTTGTTGCAGGTTCGTGCCGGCGAGGAATTGGCATTCGAGGCAGCGATGGCCGAGGCAAAGCCCTTGATCGCCGTCTCACCCGGTTTCCTCGGCATTGAAGTTCGACCCTCTGCGGAATCCGCAGGAACTTATCTATTGCTCGTTCGTTGGCAAAACATTGCCGCCCACCGCGATGGATTTCGCCTGTCAGACCGCTACCAAGTATGGCGTGACTTGCTCCACCGCTTCTATAACCCTATGCCATCAGTCAGTTATTTCGGAGATCCTTTGTGATTGATTATCTCGTTGTCGCCGCTTCAACCGCGACCAACCTTGGTGGCCCCGCCGACATCTGGGCAGCGATCGTCAAGGATTTCTCCAACATCACCGAACCGGCAGCATTTGCGGCTTTTGTGCAAGTTCTGCTGATTGACCTGGTGCTCGCCGGAGACAACGCGATTGTCGTTGGTGCATTGGCAGCGGGCCTGCCAGCAGATCAACGCAAGAAAGTCATTCTGATCGGCGTGATCGCGGCTTTGGTGCTACGGGTTATCTTCGCTTTGATGGTTAGCTGGTTGCTCGGCATTGTCGGTTTGGTGCTCGCAGGTGGCCTATTGCTGCTATGGGTAGCCTGGAAAATGTACCGCGACGTAACCCGTTCGCACGCCACCGAATCGCCCGGTTCGCCCGAAATAGCTGGCGACGAAAATTCTGGCATCCCCGCATCCAAAAGCTTTGCCGCTGCGGCTTGGTCAGTCGCTATCGCCGACGTGTCAATGAGCCTCGACAATGTACTTGCCGTCGCTGGTGCCGCGCGCGACCATCCCGGCATCATGATTGTCGGCCTGATCGTCGCCGTCGCCCTGATGGGTATCGCCGCCAATATCATTGCTCAATATATTGAGCGTTACCGCTGGATTGCATGGGTTGGTTTGGCCGTCATCGTCTATGTCGCAGGCAAGATGATCTGGGAGGGCTGGCACGAAGTTCAACCACATGTGATGGCGTTTGCGGGGATGTAGATTTGTATTTTGACGTGCCAACCTATTTCGCTGCGATGAGTGCGAACGTCTGGCTTGCGTGATCAAAACTGAATGAAAATGATTTGAGAACATCGAAGCCGATTATCAGATCGAAGTTTGCGTTATCCTGCATATCGACCACTTCAAAGGGCTGCTCAATTGTGAACAGCGATAATTCAGCATCTTGAAAACGAGACATCTGATTATGATTATCGACCCGTTTAGCCCATAGCCCGATGCCTGCAAGATAGCGACTGTGCGTTTGTGGACCATGAATGCCAGCAAACTGCATATGGCCCGTGCGAATGAGTTTCTGTTGGGCGATAACCGAATGAGAGAGGACGGATCGCTGCGCGCCCGTATCGACCAATGCCCGATAATTCTGCTGGCTTTGACCAACTGAAAAATTATCGGCCTGAAAAAGCGGTTTTGTGACGCTTATCGGGATGATCAGTCGATGTTGTTCAAGCGTGCAGCGCTGAACTAACATGCGAATAAAATCCAAGATCCTCGACAACATCGTCAACTGGCTCGACAGAAAAATTTCCTTCGCCATATTTCTTTAAACCAGCTTTTACAGCATCCAAGCTGGTCCAGTAGAAATTGGTCACGGCGCCGTCATGTAGCAGCGCATGTTCTCCGCGATGCCGAGTCAGAAACTCCGGAAGTTGCTGCTTGAACTACCTGTAGTTATCAGTTGCTTGATCCTGCATAATATCGTCCTCTGAAAAGAATCTATCAGAATCAGGATTCTAGGTCACTATTTTTAATTTCGTTGTTTTTGAGTCGGTTGGGAATCGACTGGTGATTTAGGACAGCCATTCCTTAAAGAACGCCGCAGTCCTCGAATCCGCCAACTGTGCACTAGCCTCATCGCGTCGGTCGCCCATTTCGGTCGCAAATCCGTGGTCGAGGCCTTCATAATCGTGGAGCGTGACCTTTGGGTGGCTATCCAATCCAGCGTGGATCGCGGCCTGCGCCTCCGGTCCGACAAAATGGTCGGCTTTCGGGATGTGGAGCATCAACGGTTTGGCAATCGCATGACTTTCGTTCAGCATCTGGTCGATCATCACGCCGTAATAGCCAACCGATGCGCTTATATCCGTGCGTGTCGCTGCCATATAGGCGAGGCGTCCGCCTAGGCAGTAACCAACACAGCCGACCTTTGCGACTGGAGCCTGTCCCGACAGCCCGCCGCGAATAGCGTGGATGACGGCTTCGATATCCTTCACACCGTCGTTCGGATCATATTGGCCGAAATAGCCAAACGCTTCCTGCAATTCCGCCTCAACATCGGGGTTGAGTTACACGCCGGGGGCAAAGCGCCAGAAAATGTCGGGCGCGACCGCCAGATAGCCATCCGCGGCAAGCTGGTCGCATTTCTGTCTTATGCCCGCGTTCACGCCGAAGATTTCGGGAATGACGATAATTGCGGCTTTTCCGTCGCCGCTGGGAGCTGCCATATAGGCCGGAAACAGGGCGTCTTCGTCTAGCGCTTCAATCTTGATCATCTCACCCATTTTTCTGCTCCTTTGCTAAATCGCTCGGCAATTGCTTGATTCGGCTTTGCCATTATAGTGCCCCGAATAGCACGGCAAAGAGGAGGGCGTGACCCATGAAGATGAATATCGAAATTGACTGTTCACCCGAAGAGGCGCGGGCTCTGCTTGGCCTACCCGATGTCACCAAGGCCAATGAAGCCTATGTCGAAAATGTCACCAAGCTTATGAAGGGTGCGGGCGGCATCGAGCAGCTGCAAGAAATCGGCAAGCAGATCGCGCCAATGGGACAGATGGGCCTGCAATTGTTTCAGCAACTCATTGAAACAGGTGCAAAAGCCGCATTTTCAGGGATGAGTCCCAAGGATAAGAAATAATCCCATAAGATGAGCGCCGCTGACACGATCTTTGCGCTGTCGAGCGGTGCGCCTCCGGCGGCGATTGCGATCATCCGGATTAGCGGACCGCATGCGTTTGAGGCGGTGCGAGCGCTGGCAGGGCGCTTGCCAGAGCTGCGGCGTGCTTCGCTTACAACATTGCGTAATCCGGCGGACGGCGAGCTTCTTGATCAGGCATTGCTTTTGACCTTTGCTGGCCCTGGAACAGCGACTGGCGAAGACTTGGCCGAACTGCATCTGCACGGTGGCCGTGCCGTGGTTCGGGCAGTGGAGGACACGCTTTCGGCGCTACAAGGCTTGCGCCGCGCTGAAGCAGGGGAGTTCACCCGCCGCGCCTTTGCCAATGGACGCATGGATATAAACGAAGCCGAAGGGCTGGCCGATCTGCTTGTCGCCGAGACCGAATGGCAACGCCGTGCCGCCAGCGCAATGATGGGCGGCGGCTTTAGCCGCGCGATGGAGGGCTGGCGCAATGATTTGCTCACCCTGTCAGCATTGACCGAAGCGGAGCTTGATTTTTCCGATGAGGATGATGTTGGATCGCAGAATAAACAAAAAATATCAGATGGTTGCTTAGAATTGTACGGCGTCATGACGGCAATGTTGGCGCAACCAGCGGCGGAAAAGTTGCGTGATGGCTTGCGCGTAGTGCTGGGCGGGCCCCCCAATAGCGGCAAGTCGACCTTGCTTAATGCGTTGGTCGCACGTGAGGCGGCAATTGTGTCTGACATAGCCGGAACTACGCGCGATTTGATTGAAGTGCCGGTGGCGATAGAGGGAGTTCCGTTTGTCTTTATCGACAGCGCTGGTGTCCGTGATGAAACGACCGACAGCATCGAAGCGATAGGGATCGACCGTGCGCGTGCCGCCTTTGACATTGCTGATATTATATTGTGGTTGGGCGATGAGGGTGCGGGTCCGGCGCATCCGGATCTATTAGAAATCGAAGCTAAGTCTGACGATAAAGCGCATGGGCGCAAGAGTGATGGCGCGTATCGCCTTTCCGCATGCACGGGCGAGGGAGTGGTCGAACTGATTAATGCAATCACCTCACGCGCCAAAAATTTGCTGCCACCAGTAGACCAATTCGCCATAAACGCCCGGCAACGTCATTTGCTGGCCTCTGCTGCATCGGCGTTACGCGATGCCGCCGATTCCTCTGATTGGTTGATTAGCGCTGAGCAGCTCCGCCAAGCGCGATTGGCACTCGATGCCCTAACCGGCCGCGCCCACACCGAAGATATGCTCGACGCGCTGTTTGGTCGCTTTTGTGTCGGCAAATGACAGTCTGTTACACCTCATGGTGACTGCGTTTCACGTGAAACACCGCAAGCCGCTTTGACCACCCGCCACGCATGCGCTATGCGCTGCCGATGAATCGGGACTTTGATATCCTTGTGGTTGGCGGCGGACATGCCGGCACCGAAGCCGCAGCGGTTGCCGCGCGGATGGGCGCGCGTGTGGCTTTGGTCAGCTTTGACCGCGATACTATTGGCGCGATGTCTTGCAATCCGGCGATTGGCGGACTGGGCAAGGGTCATCTCGTGCGGGAAGTGGATGCCTCTGACGGTCTGATTGCAAGAGCGGCGGATGACGCTGCAATCCATTACCGGATGCTCAACGCGTCAAAGGGCGCAGCGGTGCAGGGGCCGCGCGCACAGGCTGATCGCAAGCTGTTCAAGGCGTCGATCCAGCGGCAATTGGCGCAGACGCCCAATTTGGAGATACTCGCTGGCGAAGCAGCGGCATTGTTGTTTGCCGATTCAAGCAACACTGTCGTTACCGGCCTGATGCTGGCAGATGGCAGCGAGATAAAGTCGTCTGCGGTTATATTGGCCACCGGTACATTCTTGGGCGGCAAGCTGTTCCGGGGCGAAGAGCGGCTTACGGGCGGGCGTATTGGTGAGAATTCTGCGCTAAAATTGGCCGATCAAATACGTGGCAGCGGTCTGCCAATGGCCCGGCTTAAGACTGGCACCCCGCCGCGTCTCGATGGACGCACAATTGACTGGGCGATGTTAGAGCGACAGCCTTCCGACGATGGCGACTGGACGATGTCTGCGATGACACCGCATCGCCACGTGCCGCAACTCGCGTGCGCGATAACCCGCACCAATTCGCAAACACATGATATTATCCGCAGCGGGCTTGACCGCTCGCCACTATTCGGTGGCGATATTGCGGGGCAGGGGCCGCGCTATTGCCCGTCGATTGAGGACAAAATCTTCCGCTTCGGCGACCGCGACGGGCATCAGGTCTTTCTGGAGCCCGAAGGACTGGATAGCCATTTGATTTATCCCAACG
>JANMPK010000451.1:0-7044 GCA_031369825.1 Sphingomonadales bacterium | reverse complement strand
GGCGCCAGCAATCAGACCGTGCCGGTTGGCGCGTTTCAGATTGAGATATTGCGCCTCGCCACCGTCGTTTTTATCGGTTGCGCCGATGAAGATGCCGTTTTCATTGTCCATGCCCGGTTCCGATTCCGATTTTTTGATTTGAGATGTCACGACAACAACGACGCGCGGTCAAGGTCAAGTAAATCCTGCAAACGGTTGGTATCGAAATCCCAACTCTCCTCATCGCCGCCAGAGAATCGTTCGTCGCAAAGCGGCGTTATCCAGTTTCCATTCAGGACGCATCGTTATAACCGCAATCAACTGGGTTTGGTGAAAAGGAAATTGCTTTGCGTTCGAGCTCAAAGGGCCGAATGGTCAAAAGGCTATGCGTTTTGGCATCGCTTAGCGGTCTGTTGGCTGCCTGCGCGACGGCTATTCCGGCACCGACGCCTAGGCCGACGCGTCCGGTTGAGCGACCGGCCCCATTGCCATCCCGCGCAGCACCCGAACGGCCGGCGGTATCTTATGGCCAACCGCCTGCCGGGCTTGATGACGCCATTCGCAACCAGTGGCGGGCGTTTCCTGGCAAAACCGGCGTTGCGGTCATGCGCGTCGATGGCGGCTGGACAATTGGCCAGCGCGTGGGTGAATATTTCCCGCAACAAAGCGTTTCTAAAACATGGGTGGCGATGACGGTGCTTGATCAGGTTGACCAAGGACGGCTGCGGCTTGATCAAAAGGTGCGCATAACCTCCGCTGATTTGGCGGTGTTTCATCAGCCAATACGTGACCGGGTGATCGCCAACGGGGCGGTTGAAGAAACGGTTTTGAGCTTGCTCGAACAAGCGATAACCGCCAGCGATAATAGCGCAAATGACGCGCTGTTGCGCACCGCAGGTGGGCCTGAAGCAGTGCGGGCGTTTATCGCCAAACGCAATTTGGGTGCGATCCGGTTTGGCCCGGGGGAACGCGCAATGCAAAGTGCGATTGCGGGACTTGAATGGCGGCAGGAATATTCGGTTGGGCGACGCTTTTACGCGGCACGTGCCGAACTGCCATATGAACGCCGCAAGGCTTCCCTCGACCGCTATTTGGCTGATCCGGTGGATGGAGCCAGTCCGGCTGCGATTGTTGCAGGCTTGGCAAGGCTGGCCAAAGGCGAGCTATTGTCGGCGAATTCAACCCAGCTGCTATTGGCAATTATGGCGCGGGTGCGTAGCGGACCAAACCGCCTGAAAGCGGGTATACCCTCCGAATGGCGTTTCGTTCACAAGACCGGCACAGGGCAGGATCTGCCACCAGTTTCAACGGGCTATAATGATATCGGAATAATGACTGCGCCCGATGGCACACGCTATGCGGTTGCGGTGATGATGTCTGATACGACAGCGTCAGTGCCGGAGCGCATGGCATTCATGCAGGCGATCTCGCGCACCGTTGCCAGCTATCATCAACGATAAGTCGCTGTTTATTGTGAAGGTGACTTATCGGACTGGTTTGTGGATTTGGCATCAAGCTTGGCAGCCGCTTCATCAAGCGCACGCGCATCTTCAGTACTGACGCCGCCAGGACCTGGATCATTACCAGCCGGACCGCATGCCGCCAAAGCCAAGTATAATATTACAAATACCTGCGCCTTTGCCATTTTGCCGCCTCAGTTGCGTAATTAATAGGTCTTTGACCCTAGGCAAAGAAAAAGGCTGCTCTGCAATGCAGAACAGCCTTTCTCAATAACTTTGAGCAAATTTGCTAATTACTTAGCAGCTTCACCGGCCTTGTCAGCCATTTCGCCAGCCTTTGCAGCAGCGTCACCGGCCTTGTCAGCCATTTCGCCAGCCTTATCGGCCATTTCGCCAGCTTTTGCAGTTGCGTCAGCAGCTACGTCGCCAGTTGCAGTCGCAGCAGCGTCCGCACCTTCAACAGCAGCTTCAGCACCTTCAGCAGCAGCTTCGGCACCAGCTTCAGCAGCTTCTGCACCTTCAGCGGCGGCGTCGGTGGTTGCTTCTTCGGCGCCTGAGCATGCAGCCAGACCGAGCGAAGCGGCGAGAACAAGAGATACAGCAATTTTCTTCATTTTGGGAAACCCCCTAGCAAAACTTATAAAAAACCAGACAAGAAGCCTGCACAAGGCAGGACACATCTTGCGGCTTGCCCCTCTAGCGACTTCGAATATTCATGGCAATCGGCTTTTTGTTGTAACTGCGGCGACTCCACCGATATTTGGGTTAAAGTCTACCTCTAAGGTTGAAAACACCGCTAAATTGAGCCGATTGACATCATATAAAGAATTCTTTATATAACACTCAATGGATAAATTCCTCAACACAATGCGCGCGCTTGCCGATCCTACGCGGTTACGAATCGTATTGTTGATCCGTCAGCTCGAACTGTCGGTAGGTGAGGTAGTGCAGATTTTAGGGCAAAGCCAGCCGCGGGTTTCACGCCATATCCGTATATTGGATGAAGCAGGCATCGCCGAACGCCGTAAAGAAGGCAGCTGGGTATTCCTTAGGCCGGGGCCTGTGTTGACCGGTGGCCAATTAGATCTTTTGTTTGCCGGCACTGATAGTAGCGAAGCACGTGTCGTACAGCGCGATCTGGCAAAGCTGGAGCAGGTTAGAAGCGCGCGCGCAGACATGGCTGCCGATTATTTTGCGGCGCATGCCGGGGAATGGGACTCTTTAAGGTCGCTCCACATCGCCGAAAGCGAGGTGGAAAACGCCATAGGTAAAATACTCCATACCACGCCGTTGGGGCGTGTTTTGGACGTCGGCACCGGCACCGGCCGAATGATTGAGTTATTTGCCGCCCATTCTGATCACTTTGTTGCGGTAGACAATAATACCGAGATGCTCCGCCTCGCGCGTGCAAAGCTCGCCAATATGGACGCAAAGTCAGCAGCGAAGGTTGAAATCATGTTAGGTGATTTCAACGCGCTGCCGATCGGAGATGCCGGTTTTGACACGATATTGTTCCATCAAGTGCTGCATTATGCTCAACATCCAGAACGGGTAATATCGGAAGCGGCGCGTGTGCTCGCCCCTGCCGGTCGGCTGATGGTTGTCGATTTCGCTGCGCATGACCGTGAAGAACTGCGCACCGTTCATGCCCATTCTCGGCTTGGATTTTCGGATGAGACGATACGGCGGGCATTTGCGGCAAGCGGTATTCATCTCGCGCACCAGGCGGTAATGGACGGCGGTCCGCTGGCGGTGAAAATCTGGTTGGGGCAAAAACAAGGCCTGGCGCCGGGCGACCATGAAACAGTTTTACAATCACAGCTTAGGATAGTGGCATGATTCTCCCTCTCGCCGACATGCAGGAAGCAAGCCGCGCCTTGGCATCACCTTTATTTGCAGGCCTTTCGGGCGATTGCGAAATAAGCTTCGAATTCTTCCCGCCGAAAACCGAGAAGATGGAAGAGCAGCTTTGGGATTCGGTGGTGACTCTCGCACCGCTGGAACCCCGTTTTGTTTCGGTCACTTATGGTGCGGGCGGCTCGACGCGCGAACGTACTCACAACACTGTGGCACGGATTGCGCGTGAGACCTCGATACCGGCAGCGGCACATCTGACATGCGTCGAGGCTTCGAAAGGCGAGATCGCCGACGTTGCCAATGCCTATTGGGAAGCGGGCGTCCGCCACATCGTGGCGTTGCGCGGTGATGCGCCGAATTCGGACGGCGTCTTCGTGCCGCACCCCGACGGCTATGCGAGTGCCGCTGATCTGGTCGAGGGACTTCGTAAACTGCATCCGTTCGAAATTTCGGTGAGTGCCTATCCCGAAACGCATCCCGAGGCGACTACCGCTGAGGCCGACATCGACTTTTTGAAACGCAAGTTGGATGCCGGTGCCAGCCGCGCAATCACCCAGTTTTTCTTTGAGCCCGAAACCTTCTTCCGGTTCCGCGATGCAGTGGCGGCGGCAGGGATTGATGCGGAAATCGTACCTGGCATTATGCCGGTTTCGAATTTTGCCAGCATCGTGCGGATGTCGAAAATGACCGGAACCGCCATTCCGCCGTGGATGGCGCATCTGTTCGAGGGGTTGGACGATCACCCGCCTGCGCGGCAACTGGTGGCAGCGACTATAGCCGCCGAAATGTGCCGAAGGCTATATGCGGGCGGAGTGCGCGACTTTCATTTTTACACGCTCAATCGAGCCGAGCTGGCTTACGCGATCTGTCATTTGCTGGGCAAGCGGCCAGTGGCTGTGGCGCAGGAGCAAGCGGCATGATGAACGCGCGTGAAGCCTTTATCGCACGCGCGGCGGAGCAAATCCTTGTGTTTGACGGCGGCTATGGCACCGCGATCCAGAAGCATAAGCTGCAAGAAGCTGATTACCGCGGCAATCTGGAGCTGGCCAAGGACCAGAAGGGCAATAACGACCTGCTCTCGATCACGCGGCCCGATATTATTGGCGCTATCCATACGGCCTATCTGGACGCCGGTGCCGATATGATCGAAACCAACACCTTCAGCGCGACCGAAATCAGCATGGCCGATTATGGCTGCGAACATCTGGTGTGCGAGATCAATCTGCAATCGGCAAAGCTGGCGCGCGACTGCTGCGAAGCGGCTGAGGCAAAAGACGGCAGGCGCCGTTTTGTTGCGGGCTCTATCGGGCCGACCAACAAAACGCTGTCGCTCTCGCCTGACGTCAACGACCCCGGCTACCGCGAAATCGACTTCGATTATCTAAAGGGCGTTTACCGCGAACAATGCGATGCTCTTATTGACGGCGGCGTTGACTTTTTGCTGATCGAGACAATCTTTGACACGCTCAATGCCAAATGTGCGGCGATGGCGGGGCAGGAAGCGACTGCGGCGTGCGGACGCGACGTGCCTTTGATGATCTCGATGACAATCACCGATATGGCGGGGCGCAATCTGTCGGGGCATACCGTCGAGGCATTCTGGGCCGCGATCCGCCATGCGAAGCCGCTGACCATCGGGCTCAACTGCTCGTTCGGCGCAGACTTGCTCCGTCCGCATCTGGCGGCGCTGTCGAAGCAGGCCGATGCATTGGTCATGGCTTATCCCAATGCCGGACTCCCCAACGATCTCGCCGAATATGATGAGTTGCCCGAAACGACGGCGGCGCTGATCAGTCAGTGGCTCGACGATGGGCTGGTCAATATCGTCGGCGGTTGCTGCGGCACCACGCCAGCGCATATCGCCGCGATTGCAAAGGCGGTGGAGGACCGAGCGCCGCGCATCATTCCGGTGCCTGCGGTCGCAACGCGGCTGGCGGGTCTCGAACAATTCGTCATGGCTGCTTGAGCCAGAAAAGATAATATGACCAATAACTCATCCCGTTTCGTCAATATCGGCGAGCGCACCAATGTTACCGGCAGCGCGAAGTTCAAGAAGCTGATCTTGAGTGGCGATTATGAGGCCGCAGTCGAGGTCGCGCGCGATCAGGTCGAGAATGGCGCTCAGATTATCGACATCAACATGGATGAAGGCCTGCTCGACGCGCATGAGGCGATGACCACGTTCATCAAGCGCATCGCTGCCGAACCCGATATCGCGCGCGTGCCGTTGATGATTGACAGCTCGAAATGGAGCGTGATCGAGGCTGGACTGAAATGCGTGTCGGGCAAGCCAATCGTCAATTCGATCTCGATGAAGGAAGGCGAGGAAGCGTTCCTGCATCATGCCCGTTTGTGCATGGCTTATGGTGCGGCTGTCGTCGTGATGGCGTTTGACGAAACCGGTCAGGCCGACACGCAAAAGCGCAAGGTCGAAATCTGCAAACGCGCATATGACCTGCTCGTCGGCATCGGCTTTCCGCCCGAGGATATCATTTTCGATCCCAATATCTTCGCGGTGGCGACGGGGATCGAGGAGCATAATAATTACGGCGTCGACTTCATCGAGGCGCTCAAAGAACTACGCGTCCTATGCCCCCATGCGCATTATTCGGGCGGGTTGTCGAACCTGTCATTCTCGTTCCGCGGCAACGAACCGGTGCGGCGCGCGATGCACTCGATCTTCCTCTATCACGCGATTCCGGCGGGGCTGGATATGGCGATCGTCAATGCGGGCCAGCTAGACATTTACGACGACATCGACCCGGAGCTTCGCGTGGCGTGCGAGGATGTCATCCTAAACCGCGATCCCGACGCCACCGAGCGGCTAATTACGCTTGCCGAAAAATATCGCGGAACCGACGTTGCGCAGGAGAAGGCCGAGGCTGAATGGCGCGGCTGGGAGGTCAAGAAACGGCTCGAACATGCTTTGGTCAAGGGCATCGACGCGCATATTGTTGACGATACAGAAGAAGCGCGGCTGGCTATTAAGGCCGCGAACGGCCGCCCCATCGAGGTCATCGAAGGACCGCTCATGGACGGGATGAACGTCGTCGGCGACCTGTTCGGGTCGGGCAAAATGTTCCTGCCACAGGTGGTCAAGTCCGCGCGCGTAATGAAGAAGGCGGTCGCGCATCTCTTCCCCTATATCGAGGCCGAGAAAGAAGTCGGTGCGAAGGGCAAGGGCAAGATTATCATGGCGACGGTCAAGGGCGATGTCCATGATATCGGCAAGAATATCGTTGGCGTGGTGCTGCAATGTAATGGGTTCGAGATTGTCGATCTGGGCGTGATGGTCGCCTGGTCGGATATCCTCAAGGCCGCGAACGAGAATGACGCCGACATGATCGGATTGTCCGGTCTGATCACGCCCTCGCTCGACGAAATGGTGACCGTTGCCGAGGAAATGCAGAAGGCAGGGATGACGATGCCGCTGATGATCGGCGGCGCGACCACGTCCAAGACCCACACTGCGCTGCGCATTGAGCCGGTTTATTCTGGCCCGGTAATCCACGTGCTTGACGCAAGCCGCGCAGTCGGCGTTGCGGGCACGCTGGTCAGCGACACGATGGCGGACAAGTTCGTCGCCGATACCCGCGCCGAATATGAACATATCCGCATCGCGCGTGCAGGCAAAACCGCCAAGCCGCTGGCGACTCTGGAAGAGGCGCGCGCCAATGCGTTCGAGATGGACGAGGCATTGAAACCCGCCGCGCCGTCGCAGCCAGGGGTGCATGCCTATGATGATTGG
>JANMPK010000378.1:0-6513 GCA_031369825.1 Sphingomonadales bacterium | reverse complement strand
AAGAAACACGTCAGGGCTGGTTCTGGTCTACCGATGAAGCTGGCCGCCTCACTTATTTGACAGAGTCAATTTCGGAAATATTGGGCAAAAAATCCGGGGAATTGTTGGGAACAGCCTTTGTTGAGCTGTTCTGCCAAGCAGAGGGCAAAACCGACCGGCAGAGAACGCTGCCGTTTATTCTGGTCAAACAGTCTAAGTTTGACGACTTGCCATTACAGGCAGCTGCATTGAAAGACGAGCGCTGGTGGGCGGTGTCGGGTCAGCCGCAGTTTAACAGCTCAGGGAATTTTTCTGGCTATCGTGGTAGCGGAACCGACATTACTGCGCAGCGTAGAACCAACGAAGATACTTCACGGATGGCGACGTACGATTCGTTGACCGGATTATTGAACCGGCACCGGATGTCGAAAATTCTTGAAACCACTTTGACCGCATTTAAACCGCAAGAACGGCCTTGTGCGGTGATGTTGATTGATCTCGACAGGTTCAAGCAAGTCAATGATACATTGGGCCATCCGGCCGGCGATGCCTTGTTAAAACTGGTTGCCGAACGGCTGTTAAAAGTTGTCGGTAACCGTGAGCGGGTTAGCCGACTTGGCGGCGACGAATTTCAGGTCATGCTTCCCGACACCGAAGACCGGGGTGCTTTGGGGGACATGGCAGCCGAAATCATCAGGAGCCTGTCACAACCTTATTCTGTAGAGGGCAGCCGTTGCATTATCGGCGCATCGGTTGGCATCGCAATCAGCCCGTTTGACGGGTTTTCGAGCGAAGATATTATCCGCAATGCCGACCTTGCGCTTTATGCAGCAAAAGGCAATGGCCGGGGACGCTTCCGTTTTTATTCGAGCGAGTTGCACCAAGCCGCCGAAGACCGGCGTATACTTGAAGATGACCTGCGGGATGCGTTGCAAAATGGTCAGATGGCACTGCATTACCAGCCTGTAGTATGTGCCAAAACCAACGCAGTTACGGGTGCGGAGGCTCTCATTCGCTGGAATCACCCTGAACGTGGGCCGATTTCACCGGGGTTGTTCATCCCGATTGCAGAAGAAGCCAACCTGATTGGACCGCTTGGTGAATGGGCTTTGCGCAAGGCGTGCGAGGATGCAGCGAAATGGCCAGGCAAGTTACGCGTCGCAGTCAATGTTTCGCCCATTCAGTTCGCCAATGATTTATTGCCGAAAATTGTTTCTGAAGCGCTTTCTGCGGCCAAATTGCTACCCGACCGGCTTGAGCTCGAAATCACTGAAGGCGTTTTTCTAAGCGAGTCAGCCCAAACCGAAAATATGTTCGCTGAGTTGAAGAAAGTAGGCGTACGCCTCGCGCTCGACGATTTCGGGACCGGTTATTCATCGCTTGGTTATTTGCAGTCCGCGCCTTTCGACAAAATCAAGATCGACCAAAGCTTTGTTTGTGGTGCGACCGAGCCCGGGTCACGCAACGGTGCAATAATAGCCGCAATCGTCGCACTTGCAGAAGCGCTGGACATGGAAACAACGGCCGAAGGGATCGAAACGCTTGACCAGCTTGAGCTAATTCATGCCTTGAATGTCAGCCATGTGCAGGGCTATGTCTACAGCAAGGCGGTCGCCAATGAAGAGCTGCACCGCAAATTTGAGACTGACGAGTGGGTCATCATACCGTCCGGCCCGGCGAAGCAGCGCAATGACCGGTTGTCTATGTTCCGCAAAGTCAGGGTGATCCATCATAATCATTGTTATTCAGTGATGGTGCGTAACCTTTCGGTTTCAGGTGCGCTAATCGAAGGGTTGCTGGATGTGCCTGTCGGCACCAAATTTGTGATCGATTTTGGCGAAGGGCAATTGGCGGTTTCCACCGTAAAGCGATCAAAGAAGCACCAGCAAGGTGTTGAGTTCGAACAACGTATGGTCAGCGATGGCAATGGCGGTCTGTGCACCAGCCACCGCGTTTCGCCTTATCTGATTGCAGCAGCAGGGTTGAGTGCGGGTAATCTTGCGGCATCAGTCCAGCCGTCGGCCGCACAAGATGCCAATGCTATTTCACTACCCGCGTTCAATACGGTTAGCGATTGGAAAGCCAGCTAAGCCAAGTTAGAGCTATTGGCTGGATTTTAAGCGCCCACGATGGCAACAGCTTTGCCAATGTCCCCAATCGAAATTATCGCCGTCATCCTTGGCATTATCAACATCGTGCTGATTATCCGGCGCTCGGTATGGAATTTCCCGGTCGCGATTGTGATGGTCGCGCTGTATTTCGTGATTTTCCGTGATGCACAATTGTATAGCGATGCCGGGCTTCAGGTATTTTTTGCTGTTGTAAACCTCTACGGCTGGTGGGGTTGGCACCGCAACAAAGCCGATGCTGGCGAAGTCGTCGTCCGCCGCCTCGCTACAATTGGCTATATCCTGTGGATTGCCGGTTCGGTAGCCGCAATCTGGGCTTGGGGTGCGTTCATGGGCAGCTACACCCAGACCAGCTATCCCTATTGGGATGCGTCGGTGGCGATGCTTTCGGTGGCCGGACAAATTTTGATGACACGGCGTTTCGTTGAAAACTGGCATTGGTGGATTGTCGTCAACCTAATCTCCATACCCTTGTATGTGACCAAAGAACTATACCTGACAGCTGGGTTGTACGGCGTGTTTCTGGTGCTGGCGATTGCAGGGCTAGTCAATTGGCGGAAGGCGCAAGGGAAATGAAACGCATCTGCCTCCACGGCCCCGAAAGCACGGGCAAATCTACACTCGGCACTCGGCTGGCGGCGCATCTGGGGTGCGAGGTCGTGCCCGAATATGGCCGCGCCTATTGCGAGGCGAACGGTACCGATATCGGCATGGCGGAGCTGGTGCATATCGCCGAAACACAAAACGCGATGAACCGTGCGGCAGCGGCGCGGGCAGCGGAATTGGGCGCGGGATATGTGCTGTTCGACACCGACCCGCTGATCACCGCAGTCTGGGCCGAGATGATGTTTGGCGAGCGGGACACATGGTTTCATAACTTCACCGGTTACGCCGACCTTTATCTGCTGCTGGACATCGACCTGCCGTTCATCGACGATGGCCTGCGCGTTTATGCCAGCGCAGAACAGCGGCAGCGGTTCTTCGATCTGTGCAAAAAAGAACTAGACCAGCGCGGCGTGCGCTACGCGCTGATACAGGGTGAAGGTGAAGAGCGCTTTCGTGCTGCGCTGGCGCTGATCGAGCGATGAAAAACGCGGATAACATAGCCTCGCCTTGCATTGACATATGCGATCTGGACCAGACCGGGCAGTGTTGCCTCGGCTGCGGACGCTCGCTTGATGAGATTGGCGCTTGGTCCGAGGCAAGCGATTCAGAGCGGCGGGCCATAATCGAAAAGCTGCCCGAACGGCTAAGGCGGCTAAACGACTAGTGTCATTAGCGATAACCCGAACGCAGCCAAGCAAATCCAAACCCGCACGCGGTGCCACGCCGCCCAGCGCGCCAAAGCCTCCGGCACGTCAGCGGCAGGTACGGTGCGCCGCTCGAAGGCTTCATTCGCCGCCTTGAAATAGAGCAGATAGATGGCAATCAGGCTGCAGGTTAGCAAAGCCGCCGCAATCGCAGTCAGGCTACGCGGCGCAACGAGGCCGGACTGCAGTGTGACTTGCACTGCCGACAGCACGGCTGCTAGCGGCGCTGCCATCGTCAGCGGCGCGAAGAAGCGGTACAGCAATGGTCCATAAGTGGGGTGCAGCGCGTAAAACTCGTCCGCCGACAGCGTGCGCGAATAGGGCAATAGGAGGCGGTCTTCGGCCAGCAGCGCGCCAGCCAGAAGGCCAAGATTTGCTGCCGCCAACAATGGAAGCAATTGGCTCAACAAATCAGTCATGCGCGGTCTCCTCGGGGAAGGCCTAGCATATACCGAGTTGGGGCGGCAACGGAGTAGAAACGCCTGCATAGGAACCAGCTTAGCGCCGGTTGCTAAATTGGCCTGGTCAAACGGCCTTTTCCAAAGCCTCGCTCGCCGCCACCCATTTCGCCTCGGCAACTTCCTGCGCCGCAACGATCTTCCCGCGGCGTTGCGACAGTTCGCCCATCGTTAGGTCTTTATACTCGTTAGCCGCCGACGCAGGGTCGAACATCGCTTTGTCGATTGCGGATAGCACGACTTCGAATTTCGCCAAATCGGCTTCGGCATCGCTGACTTCGCGTTTAAGCTTGGCCTGCACTTCACGCGCGGCAGCGGCGGCTTTCTTGTCTTCCTTGCGGTCGGCCTTTGACATCTTTTCCTTAGCCGGGCTTTTGCCCAGGATCATGTCGGTATAATCGTCGATGCTGCCCTGATATTCGGTCGCGGTTCCGTTATCGACGAGCACCAGCCGGTCGGCGGTGAGTTCCAGCATATGCCGGTCATGGCTGACCAATACCACCGCGCCTTCATAATCGTTAAGCGCCTGCACCAGTGCCTCGCGCGCATCGACGTCGAGGTGGTTCGTGGGCTCGTCGAGTATGAGCATATGCGGCGCATCGCGGGTGATCAGCGCCAACGCCAGCCGTGCGCGTTCGCCGCCCGACAGCTTGCCAACCAGCGTTGTGGCTTTCGCGCCCGAAAATCCGAACCGCCCCAGTTGTGCGCGCACAGCGCCGGGGGTCGCGCCCTTCATCAGTCGCGCCATATGTTCGAGCGGCGTGTCCTTGCCGTCGAGTTCCTCGACCTGATATTGCGTGAAATAACCGACACGCATTTTGCCCGAAGCCGACATCGCGCCATCCATCGGCGCAAGCTGCGCGGCTAGCAGGCGGGCGAGGGTGGTCTTGCCATTGCCGTTGCGGCCGAGCAGAGCGACACGGTCATCGGGGTCGAGGCGTAAGTTCAGCCGTTGCAGGATGGGCTTGTTTTCGGTGTAACCCACCGCCGCCATATCGAGCGTCACCAAAGGCGGGCGCAATTCGTCAGGCGAAGGAAAGTCAAAGCTCAGCGTCGGGTCTTCGGCCATCGCGGCGATGGGCTGCATTCTTGCCAGCGCCTTGGCGCGGCTCTGCGCCTGCTTCGCAGTCGATGCCCGCGCCGAGTTGCGAGCGACATAATCCTGCAACTTGGCGCGCTGCGCATCCTGCGAGGCCTTCGCCGCCGCCAATTGAGCCGCTCGTTCAGCGCGCTGGCGTTCGAAACTGTCGTAGCCGCCCGAATACAGCGTGGTCGTCCCGCCCTCCAGATGCAGGATATTGTCGACAACATTGTTCAGCAAATCGCGCTCATGGCTGATGACAACCATCATCGACGGGTAAGATTTGAGGAAATTCTCAAGCCAAAGCGTGGCTTCCAAATCAAGGTGGTTCGATGGCTCGTCGAGCAGCAGCAGGTCAGGTTCCGAAAACAACAAAGCCGCCAAAGCCACACGCATCTTCCAGCCGCCTGAGTAGCTGTCCAGCGGCTGGCCCTGCATCTCCTCGTCAAAGCCAAGCCCCACCAATATCCGCGCCGCGCGGGCAGGGGCAGTGTAAGCGTCAATCGCGATCAGCCGCTCATGCAGCTCGCCAAGCCGGTCTGGGTCAGCGCAATGCTCGGCCTCTTCCATCAACGCGGCGCGCTCAATATCGCCTGCCAGCACGGTTTCAAACGGCGTCGCGGTGCCCGAAGGCGCTTCCTGCGCGATATAGCCAATCCGCGTGTTCTTCGGCATGTCGATGCTGCCGTCATCAGCTTCCAACTCGCCGATCATCACCTTCATCAGCGTCGATTTGCCAGCGCCATTGCGCCCGATCAGGCCAACGCGTGAATAGGGCGGCAACGTCGCCGTAGCGCGGTCCAATATAGTGCGCCCGCCAAGCCGCACGGTGATTCCGTTCAGATTTAACATTATGGCCGCGCGCCTAGCAGGGGTGACGGCGATTGTCAGGTGGAGATTGCGGTTGCGCTTGATTGGTGAGCGAAGCCATGCCCATCTCGCTCGAAAACTAGGATCAGGCGGCCAGCTTGAGCCGTTCAATTTCGGTTTCAAACTCCAGCATCAACTGCGCACCGTCCTCAGGGTCGAGCCATTTTGCCATTATCGGGAACATCGCGATTTTCTTGGTCCATTCGGGCGCATCGAGCGGGAGGCTTTCAGCGTCGCGTGCCGTTTCGATCAGTTCGACCATGACGCGGCGGACGTCGGCAGCGGTCAGCGGCTCCTTGCGTGGCGGCGCTGGGCGCGACGGTTGCGGGGTGTGCCCCACAAGATCACCGGAATATCCCTCATCGCTCATGAATGCACAGTATCGCCAACAATGCGTTTTGTGAATCCACCAAATGGCTCACTCACGTTTTGTCCACAGAATTCGCGTGTCAGTTATACCGCTCTGCGCTGTCCAATATAGTGCGGCCGCCAAGCCGCACGGTGATTCCATTCAGATTTAACATGATGGCGCGGCCCCTAGCAGGGGTGGCAGAAAGCAACCAGCCTAAAATCTAAACCGTAGTAATGACCAGTTGGCATAAATAGCCCTCATCCGGCGCTTGTCAGTGGTGCGCTGACAATGCAAAGAGTGAACATGGGGTATTGTTTTGAGCCGTCAGCTAATC
>JANMPK010000375.1:0-2894 GCA_031369825.1 Sphingomonadales bacterium | reverse complement strand
CCGTGCGCGCATATCGGCGGTACCGGGCTAGGCATTATGGCTTTGTGCAGCGGCTTGCCCGGGTTGGTATTGGCCGAATTTACGCCCAATGCTGTGTTCGATGCCATCGAAACCGGCGGCGCAACGCGGCTGTTCATTGTCCCTGCGGCGTTGCAGATGATGGTCAATCATCCACGCTGCGCCTCGGTCGATTACAGTCGGCTGAAGTATATCCTCTACGGCGCTGCGCCGATCCCGCTCGAATTGCTGCGGCAGTGCATCGCCATGTTCGGTGCGCAGTTCATTCAGGTCTACGGCATGACCGAAACCACCGGCACGATCTGCATTTTGCCGCCTGAGGACCACGATCCGGCGGGCAACGACCGGATGCGCTCGGCTGGCAAGCCTTTGCCCGGTGTCGAGCTTCGCGTTGTTGATGGTGCGGATAACGACGTGGCGGTTGGCGAGGTTGGCGAACTTTGGACGCGGTCGTCGAACAACATGATCGGTTACTGGAACCTTCCCGATGCAACCAGAGGGACGATGGCGGATGGCGGCTGGGTCAAGACAGGGGATGCTGGATATCTCGATGCCGACGGCTATCTCTACATTCACGACAGGGTGAAGGACATGATCATAACCGGCGGTGAAAATGTCTATCCGGCCGAGGTCGAAAGCGCGATTTATGGCCATCCCGATGTGCTTGAGGTTGCAGTAATCGGCGTTCCAGACGACAAATGGGGCGAGAGCGTCAAGGCCGTCTGCGTTCCGAAACCAGGCGCTCAGGTCGATGCCGATAGCGTCATGGCATGGGCGCGCGAGAGGATTGCCGGGTTCAAGGTTCCCAAATCGGTCGATGTCATCGCCGCCTTGCCGCGCAATGCCTCGGGCAAGATCTTGCGCAAGGATTTGCGCGCGCCTTATTGGGAAGGGCGCGAACGGCAAGTGAATTAGAGCAGGCGGAGGATATTGTCTGCCAGTTCCGGTCGGCAAATCAGCAGGTCGGGCAAATACGGGTTGGCGTTGTTATAGCGCATCGGCGACCCGTCGATGCGCGAGCAGTGTAATCCCGCCGCTTGCGCCACTGCGACCGGCGCGCAATTGTCCCATTCATACTGACCGCCGGTATGCAGATAGACGTCCGCCTCGCCGCGCACCACCGCCATCGCCTTGGCGCCAGCGCTGCCCATCGGTAATAAATCGGCGCCTAGTTTTTCCGCCAAGGCCAACGCTTCGGCGGCAGGCCGCGTGCGGCTGATCACCATTTTGAGCGGCGTGTTGGCGGGCTGCAAAATACGCGGCTTTTCCGAGCATAGAGTCAGGCCCAAAGCGGGCAGGCCGACCGCACCCGTGACCGCGATGCCGTCCACAGCGAGTGCTACATGAACCGCCCAGTCGTCGCGGCCTTCGCCATATTCGCGCGTGCCATCAAGGGGATCTATAATCCACACGCGGCTGACCGAACAGCGTGAGGTGCAGTCGATTTCTTCTTCTGACAGCAATGCGTCATCTGGACGGGCTTTCCGGATTTCGGCGCACAGAAAGCCGTTGGCGATCCGGTCGCCTTCGTCGCCAATCGCCTTGCCGCTGCTGGTTTTTTGCAATGCAAGCAACATCTTGCCCGCCTCGGTCGCAAGATGCGCCGCAAGTTCGCCGTCGGTCACAGGTCAGGGCTCCAGACGCCGATTACCTGTTCGACGATCAGCTCGGCGGCGGCCTCGGGCGTTATTTTGGTGGTGTCGATGCAGATGTCTGGCTTTTCCGGGGCTTCATAGGGGCTGTCGATACCAGTAAAGTTTTTCAGCGCACCGCTGCGGGCCTTTTTGTAAAGACCCTTCACGTCTCGCCGCTCGGCTTCTTCCAATGGCGTGTCGATGAATATTTCGAGAAACTCGCTTGCTGGCAACATCGAGCGCACCATCTCCCGCTCGGCGCGAAATGGCGAAATAAACGCGGTTAGAACAATCAGCCCCGCATCGGTCATCAGCTTTGCAACTTCGCCCACGCGGCGGATATTCTCGATTCTGTCGGTGTCGGTAAAGCCAAGATCTTTGTTTAGCCCGTGCCGGACATTATCGCCGTCGAGCAGGAAGCTATGGCGGCCGAGTGCGTGCAGCTTTTTCTCCACCAGATTGGCAATCGTCGATTTTCCCGAGCCCGACAGGCCGGTAAACCAGAGCAGTTTTGCCGCTTGGCCCTTTTGCCGGGCATGGGCTTCGCGGCTGATGTCGATCGCCTGCCAATGGACATTTTGCGCACGGCGAAGCGCAAAATTGAGCATTCCAGCGGCGACGGTGGCATTGGTCAGTTTGTCGATCAGGATGAAGCCGCCGAGTTGGCGATTGTCGGCATAACTTTCGAAAACAATCGCTCGGTCGGTAGTGACTTCGGCGACGCCGATTGCATTCAACTC
Organism: Sphingomonadales bacterium; assembly: GCA_031369825.1. GTDB lineage: Bacteria > Pseudomonadota > Alphaproteobacteria > Sphingomonadales > Sphingomonadaceae > Sphingorhabdus_B. The sequence continues at coordinate 502 of JANMPK010000375.1, read as the reverse complement.
AAGTGTTTTAGCAGCTATCTGCTCTAAACTATTGACATTAATTTGATATTTTGGAGGTTGTACTGTAGCAGACACCGTCTGAGTGCCGAGCTTCAGCCAATACGCCCGTCCCGGAATCATCGCATCGTCGGCGAACCAGACAATATTGGCTTCGAACTGGTCGGCGGCTTCGGGCGGCGCGTCGGCTGCTGCTATGACGTCACCACGCGAACAATCGACTTCGTCGGCGAGGCAGAGGGTAACCGATTGACCAGCAACGGCTTCTTGCAAGTTGCCATCGAGCGTCACGATGCGGGATACCGTAGAATTTTTACCGCTCGGCAATATCCGCACGGCATCGCCTTTGCGAACGACACCGCTGGCGATCTGACCGGAAAACCCACGGAAATCGAGGTTCGGCCGGTTGACCCATTGGACCGGCAGGCGAAATGGCTTGGCCTGATCGCTGGTGATGTCGAGCTCCACGTCTTCGAGATGCTCGATTAGCGGTTTGCCTTTGTAC
>JANMPK010000085.1:0-3106 GCA_031369825.1 Sphingomonadales bacterium | reverse complement strand
CCGCAACACGCGCGATCATCGCCGCCTGCAACTGCGCAAGCTCGGTTATGTCGCGCGGGCGGACGCGGTGGAGTACGTCGGGGTGGCGTGCGAAAATCCCCGTCGCGCTGCACGGCGCGTCAAGCAGAATCGCTGACACTGGCTTGGCTGGCTGCCATTTCAAAATGTCGCCCTGAATGATTTGCGCGCTCAGTCCCGTGCGCGTCAGATTGTCCGAAAGCCGAACAAGCTTCGCACGGTCTTGATCAACCGCGCTCACATCCCAGCCCGAAGCGGCGAGCTGCATCGTCTTGCCGCCCGGCGCTGCACAAAGATCAAGCACCGTGCGTCCACCGCCTCCACCAAGCACGCGTGCTGGAATTGAGGCAGCGATATTCTGCACCCACCACGCGCCCTCATCAAATCCGGGGAGTTCGGGGATCGCCGTCCCGCGCGGCACGCGGATATGGCCGGGGGCAAGGCTTTCGCCGCCAAGCTTTTCCACCCATTCGTCAGTGGTGGCGGCATCCTTGAGCGTCAAATCAAGCGGCGGGGGCGTGCCAAGTGCGGTTGCTGCGACATCAAGCATCGCATCGCCCCAATCGCTTTGCCAGCGCATGGCCACTTCGGGCGGCAACGTCGGCACTTCGGGGAGCAAGACCTTGCGGCGCAGCAACGTCCCCAGCACCCCGTGGACGAGGCGGCGCGGCCCGCCCTCAACCAGCGGCAGCGCGGTTGCAACGGCGGCATGTTCAGGCGTGCCAAGCACCAGCACCTGGATGAGCGCAATGCGGATCACCAGCCGCGCCTTGGAATCGTCCGCCAGCCGGTTGCGCGTCGCGCTATCGATTAGTGCATCAAGATCGGGCAGATGGCGCAGCGTCTCGCTCGCGATCGCATGGGCCAGCGCGCGGTCAGCCGGATTATCAACCCCGCGCGTCGCAAAACTGAGCGATGCTTCAAGCGGCTGCCCCCGGCGCAGCACTCCGTCGAGCAATTTAAGCGCCGCACGGCGCGCGGAAAGGCCAGCAATTTCGGTAATGATTCTCGACTTTCAACGGGCAAAGCAGTATCGCTTGCATCCCAATAGTCAGGATCACCCAAATGTCGAGCCGCCGCCCCGCACACGTTAAAGCGCCAGACTATCTTTCGAAAAGCCCGCCGGTGCCAGCACCCGAGCCGATGGTGCGCGCCGCCGAGCCTGATCCCGACCGGCTTGACCCGGTGCGCTACGGAGATTGGGAACTGAAAGGCGTTGCGGTCGACTTTTAAGCCCCCTTCCTTGTCCAAAATTTGTGCAGGTGCGAAGTTACTTGTTATCTGCATTCTTTTTGGGCAGTCTTTCCAATAATGTCGTCCAAACCGCCCTGCTTTGATGAAATGCTGAAAGAGGATGGTGCGACGCGCGCGGCTTATGCGGCTTATCATGAATGGTTCAACACTCAGGACATCAAATCACTGCGCGGCAAGGCGCGTGAGGCCGAACAGTTTTTCCGCCGCACCGGTATTACCTTTGCCGTCTACGGTGATGACGAGGCCGAAGAACGCCTAATCCCGTTCGACATCGTGCCCCGTATCGTATCGGCGCGCGAATGGGCCAAGGTCACACGCGGCATCGAACAACGCGTGCGCGCGATCAACGCATTTTTGCAGGACATTTATCACCGGCAGGAAATCGTCCGCGCCGGACGTCTGCCAATCAGCCTGCTGCAAAATAATCCGGCATTCCTTAGTCAGATGATCGGTTTCCTTCCACCTGGCGGGGTCTACACGCATATTGTTGGTGTCGATCTGGTGCGCACCGGGCCGGAAGAATTTTTCGTGCTCGAGGACAATGCGCGCACTCCTTCCGGTGTGTCCTATATGCTCGAAAACCGCGAAACGATGATGAACATGTTTCCCGAACTGTTCAGCAGTATTCGTGTTCGCAATGTCAGCGATTACCCAAAAAATCTGCGCCAGTCGTTAAACCGTGTTGCTCCGCCTGCTTGCCGCGGCGATCCGGTGGTCGCGGTGCTAACGCCGGGCATCCATAACAGCGCTTATTATGAACATGCCTTCCTCGCCGACCAGATGGGGGCCGATCTGGTCGAGGGCCATGACATCCGCATTGTCGATGGTAGGGTGGCGATGCGCACGACGCGCGGCTATACGCCGATTGATGTGCTCTACCGGCGGCTCGACGACGACTATCTCGACCCGCTGATTTTCAAACCGGAATCGGTGCTCGGTATCCCGGGTGTGTTCGACCTTTACCGCGCCGGCCAGATCACCATTGCCAATGCGCCGGGCACCGGCATCGCCGATGACAAAGCGATTTACAGTTACATGCCCGACATCGTCGAATTCTACACCGGCGAACGGCCGATATTGCACAACGTGCCGACATGGCGTTGTTCGGAGTCCGAGGCGCTGTCTTATGTGCTCGACAATCTGGCTGAGTTGGTGGTGAAGGAAGTCCACGGCTCGGGCGGCTATGGGATGCTGGTTGGACCTGCCGCAAACAAGCGCGAACTGGCGGATTTCGCTGCCAAGCTGAAAGCCAAACCAGCCAATTATATCGCTCAACCAACGCTGGCCCTGTCGACAATACCCATCTTTACCAATTCGGGCCTTGCCCCGCGCCATGTCGATCTTCGCCCCTTTGTGCTTGTTTCACCGAATAGCATCGACATCACGCCCGGGGGCCTTACCCGCGTAGCGCTGAAACAAGGCTCTTTGGTCGTCAATTCCAGTCAGGGCGGTGGCACCAAGGATAGCTGGGTGTTGGAAGATGACTAGCGTGACAAAACCCCCTTCCCCGTTCGCATCGAGCATAGTCGAGATGCCACTCAGCCTTGCGCGCCCTCACGGTGTCTCGACTGGGCTCGACACGAACGGAGCCGGAGTGACCCATGCTCGGTAAAACCGCAGGCGGCATTTACTGGCTGTTCCGCTATCTCGAGCGGGCGGAGAATATTGCGCGGCTGGTCGAAACCGGTCACCGCTTCACGCTGACGCGTGGTGCAGGCAGTGCCAGCGAATGGCGTTCCATCGTCAAGGCGCTCGGTATGGATGCCGCCTATGTCGCGCGGCACGGCGAGTATGAATCGGGTAACGTCGTCAACTTTCTGCTGCGCGCCAAAGG
>JANMPK010000276.1:0-5034 GCA_031369825.1 Sphingomonadales bacterium | reverse complement strand
CGCCATGATCTGGCCGGACTGGCAATATCCACATTGGGGAACGTCGAGCGCCGCCCAAGCTTTCTGCACCGCGCTCGAAGCGTTCGGTGCCAGACCCTCGATCGTCACGATTCTGTCCGTCGGCTTCACAGACGCGACCGTGATCGCGCACGAGCGCACGACCTCGCCGTTCACGTGCACCGAGCAGGCGCCGCATTGGGCCACACCGCAGCCGTACTTGGTGCCCGTCAAACCCGCCTGCTCGCGCAGCGCCCACAGCAACGGCGTGTCGGGTTCGGCATTGATTGAGACGGCTTTGCCGTTAACGGTGGCTTCGATAGGCATGTCGGCGGCTTCCCTCTCTCTCTGGATTGCGTTTCATATAGCAACTGGAAACACTCTTTGCTAGCGAGATTGGCAATGAAAATAGGCAGCGCCAATCACGAACGAATACTGGCCAGCGCGCAAGAATGGGCAGGTGTGCCAATGGCTTTGGCAACGGTGATTGAAACGTGGCGGTCGGCTCCGTGTCCAGCCGGAACGCATATGCTGGTCCACGGCGACGGACGCTTTCTTGGCTCGGTGTCGGGTGGTTGCGTCGAGGGCGACGTGCTGCACATTGCCTCCGAAATCATTGCCGGTGCGCCTGCGGTATTGCGGCGCTACGGCGTTGCTGATGGTGCGGCTTGGGAAGTAGGGCTGCCTTGTGGAGGCGACATACAAGTGTTGGTGCAGCCGGTTTCATCTGTCGGTTTCGCGCCGGAACTGTTCAGCAAGATTATTGAAGCGCGCGCGGGCGGCCAGACCCTGTGCATCGGCACCAATTTGGAAAGCGGTTTCAGCCAGCTGATTGAGGCGGGAGGCGATGCTCCATTCATCAACATCTACCCGCCCCCTCGCCGGTTACTGATTATTGGCGCTGTTGAAATTGCCGCGTCATTGGCCGCCGTTGCAAGCTCGCAGGGCTTCGCAGTCACATTATGCGACCCACGTGGGCGTTTTCTAACTCAGGAGCGTTTCCCGGGAGTGGCATTGGACGACCGCTGGCCAGACGAAGCGGTAAAGGCTTTCGCGCCCGATAGCCGCAGCGCGGTGGTAACGCTCAGCCACGATCCAAAAATTGATGACCCGGCATTGATTGCGGCGCTGGCAAGCCCGGCCACCTATGTCGCGGCATTAGGCTCGAAGGCATCACACGCTGCACGGCTTTCAAGGCTTTCGGCGGTAGGGGTATCAGCTGACCAACTGGCGCGGATTGAGGGCCCCGCAGGCGTAGCCATTAACGCGATTAGCGCTCCAGAAATAGCTTTGTCGATCGCAGGCGGCATGATCCGGACATTTAATGATGGCTTACGCTGATATCGCGGTTGCGCTGCTTGCGGCGGGGCAAAGTGTGCGCTTTGGAAGCGATAAGCTGCTGGCAGAAATTGACGGCGAGCCTCTGGGTGTGAAGGCGCCACATATGCTTATGAATTTGGGCTTCGGGTATCATTTTGCGGTTTGCAGATCCGACGGCGATCTCGCTGCGCATTATGCGAGGCTAGGCTTAACGGTCATTATCAATGACGAACCGGAGAGAGGTCAAGCCCACTCGCTGCATTTGGCAATTGAGGGGGCAATTGCGACGGAGGCAAAGGCGTTGCTGGTTATTCTTGCGGATATGCCGTTTGTATCGAGTGCTCATTTAATGGCATTGGTCGCAGCGTTTGAAGGTTCAATTACTGCATCAACCAATGGCCAAACGTCAATGCCCCCAGCAATTTTTCCAAGGGAAGATTGGCCCGACCTACTTGCAACATCTGGGGATGCTGGCGCGCGCGGGTTGCTTGCAAACGCTAAATTGGTTGCCGCACCGTGCGAAGAATTGCGCGACATTGACGTAGGCGCCGATTTGCTTAGACCGCCAAGTCAATGACCACCGACCTTGCGCAAAAATCAATCGAATCCGGACTGCGTAACCCACAGTTGATGGCAGCGGCGTTGGCGCTTTATGAAAACCGCTTGCATGATGCCGAGCCTATACTGAAAACGCATCTGAAAAGTGATCCTTTCGATGTAGCAGCTATCCGCATGCTTGCTGAATTAGCGGGAAGAATCGGGCGCTTTGCTGATGCCGAAAACTTGCTTCGTAGAGCTGTTGAATTGGCACCAGGATTTGTGCCTGCACGGTCCAATCTGGCTCTGGTTCTTTATCGTCAAGGGAGGTCTGAAGAGGCCATTTCAGAACTTGATCACTTGCTTGGTCGTGACCCAGATGACATCGGCGCGGCTAATCTAAAGGCTGCTGCCGCAGGACGAATTGGTGATTATGCCGAAGCAGTTGAACTTTACGAAATGGTGCTGAAATCCAAGCCTGCCCAAGAAAAAATCTGGATGTCATATGGTCACGTCCTGAAAACAGTTGGTCGGCGAGACGATAGCGTTGCGGCATATCGGCAGGCTGTTGAACTTAAACCGGAATATGGAGAAGCGTATTGGAGCCTTGCCAATCTGAAAACTATCCGGTTTTCAGATAACGAGATTGCGCGGATGCAATTGCAATTGGCGCGCAGTGACATTGCCGTTGAGGACCGCTTTCACCTCGATTTTGCGCTTGGAAAGGCATTTGAAGATCGCAAGATATGGGACGCATCTTTTGCGCATTATGATGCAGGCAATAGGTTACGTCGTTCTGAGCTTGATTATGATGCGGCTTACAATAGTGCGATGATCGCCCGCCGTGCAGGGCAAATGACGCCGGAATTTTTTGCGGCGCGGATTTGCGGGAGCGATGCCCCAGATCCGATATTCATTCTTGGGATGCCGCGAGCCGGTTCAACTTTAATCGAGCAGATCCTTGCCAGCCATTCTTTGGTTGAAGGAACACAGGAACTGTCGGATATCGGTATGATATCGCAGCGGATCGCAGGGCAGGGCGGTGATGCTGATCGAACCGATTATAATGTGGGCTTAGCCGGACTAAACGATGATGATCGCCGTCGGATTGGTGCCGAATATATCGCACGTACTCGCATCCACCGCAAAAGTGATAAGCCGTATTTTATTGATAAGATGCCGAATAACTGGCAAAATTTGGCACTTATCCATCTGATTTTGCCCAATGCGAAGATTATCGACGCAAGGAGGCATCCAATGGATTGCTGTTTTTCAAATTTTAAACAGCACTTTGCGCGCGGACAAAGTTTTTCATATGATTTGTTAGATGTAGGCCAATATTACACCGATTATGTTGGCTATATGAGCCAAGTAGATCGCGCATTACCGGGACGTGTCTATCGCGTAATCCATGAGTCGTTGGTGGATAATCCAGAAAACGAAATTAGGGCGTTGCTTGATTATCTGGGGCTACCATTTGAAGAAAACTGCCTTCAATTTTGGCAAAACGACCGTGCGGTACAAACCCCAAGTGCGGAGCAAGTCCGCCGTCCGATTAACCGCGATGGCATGGACCGATGGCAGAATTATGAAGAATGGTTGGCCCCACTTAAAACCGCTTTGGGAGAGGTACTAGAGGCTTATCCGTCTGCTCCTACATAAACATGTTGCATTTATGTTACAATGTAGCGGGAATATGAGACTGAATGGCAACTATTTGCCCATAATATTTGACGCTGGCTCTGCAATTGACGACGTATGCAAACGTCGCTCAAAACCTAAAAAGGTTCTTATGAAAAACGTTCAAGAAACTAAGCAACCAACCCTCCATAAAGCCGTTCTGGTTTTGCTGGGTTCAACGATGCTCTCCACCGCGCCTGCATATGCCCAAAACGCCTCAGCTGAAGACGAAGGGTTGCCGGGTGACATTATCGTAACCGCAACTAAGCGATCCGAAAGCTTGCAAAAAGTGGCTCTTAGTATTCAAGCGCTAGGTGAGGAAACCCTTGCCCAACAAAATGTTTCGGGAACTGACGATTTTATAAAACTGCTGCCCAGTGTTAGCTTCCAGTCTTTTGGCCCGGGTCAATCACAGCTTTTCTTCCGCGGCATTTCGAGCGGCGGAGATGGTCTGCATATCGGTCCATCGCCAGCCACGGGCCTGTATCTTGATGAGACCCCTGTCACAACGATTGCGGGGTCTGTAGATCTCAACCTTTATGACATAGCGCGCGTTGAAGCGCTGTCTGGACCGCAAGGCACCCTGTTCGGAGCGAACTCGCTCTCAGGTACGCTGCGAATTATCACCAACAAGCCGTCAACTGCTGGGTTTGAAGGCGGCGTAGATGCGCAAGTCAACAAATTCGGCAAGGGTGATTTTGGAGGTAGTTTGGAGGGTTTTTTGAACCTGCCGCTGTCTGCAAATGCGGCTTTGCGTGTTGTCGGATTTTATCGCCGTGAGGGCGGCTATATTGATAATATTCCGGCGTCGCGCACTTTCACGCTTGATGACGCACCGGTCGATCCCGGTGGTTTGACAAATTTAACGGTAACCAACGCTGCGCTTGTCAAAAAAGACTTTAACGAGGCTGAAACCTATGGTGGACGAGCCGCGCTCAAGATTGATCTCAATGATAATTGGACAGTTACCCCAGCGATAATTTACCAGCGCCAGGTTGCGACAGGGGCTTTTCTTTTTGATCCGCGGCTGGGCGATGGATTGTTAGTTCAGGATTTCTTACCTACTCGAAACAAGGATCGTTGGTTTCAAGCAGCACTGACGGTTGAAGGCAAAGTGGGTAATTGGGATTTAGTTTATTCTAGTGGCTATTTCGAGCGCAAGGTCGACAATGTTTCCGATTATTCACAATATTCGGTGGCATATGATACGCTTTACGGTTCCTATTACACCAATTTCCCCAACGGTAGTGGCGGTTATATCGACCCGACCCAGAACCAAATTTTGCGGGATAAATACACCAAACACACGCAGGAAATCCGGGTCGTTTCGCCGGCAGAAGATCGTTTCCGGCTAACCGCCGGGATGTTCTTCCAGCGCCAGACAGACACCATCGAAGCCGATTATGTTATCGCAGGATTGAGCTCAATTCCGCGTCCTTTGCCCAATGAGAGTTTGCGGCCTCTTGATAATTTTCCGGATTCAGTTTTCCGCTCGCGGAT
>JANMPK010000262.1:0-4087 GCA_031369825.1 Sphingomonadales bacterium | reverse complement strand
AATCTGGTGGCAATGCGAACTGGCGCGACGGGACATGGCAGTCTGATCGCAGCGCGACGCACATAAGAAAATGGCCGGGGCTTTACCCGGCCTTGGTCGTTTAAATGCGTCTCCGCCAGTCCGCGCGGATTGTCGAGATAGGCGATAATATTTGCCCGTTTCTGGGCATCGGGCAGACCGGCGAAAATCATCTTGGTCTTCGGCACGACGCGCTGCGGTTTTTCCAGATATTGGAACAGTTTTTCCTTGGTCCAAGTAACGCCGATACGGGCGTTTGCAGGCGAATAAGCAAAACCCGGAACCGAACCCGACTTGCTGCCGATAATGCCATTTAGCGACGGACCGGTCTTGTTCACACCCGCATCAGTAACATGACATGTGCGGCATTGCGCAAATACCAGCTTGCCCGCCGCAGCATCGCCGGTGAAGCTGGCAAATGTTGTGCCGTCTAATGTTGTAAAATCAGTCGCAGCAGGAGGACCGGCGGGGGCAGCCGGTGGTATAGCTGGCACCGTGGCAGGAGCCTCGACTTCCGCTGTTTTGGCGGGCTCTTTGTTTTCCGAACCGCCGCCTGAACAGGCCGCAACTAAAACTGATAAAGCGACCATGCCAGCCAATGCTCTTGTCTTGATCATACCCTCTCCTATCGAATTCAATTGACAGCATAGTCAATATTTTACGTCTCCAACCCGTACAAAGACTTAACCCACATTAGGTGCGACTGAAAGCCCTTATACTCCGGACTTAGCTATCTGCAATACGGGCATTCGCTTCACCTGTTTCTTTCAGAACCTTGTTGCGCAAGTGTCGCACGAATGCATAAATGGGCAAGATAACGGGCAGCGTAATCGTGGCGATAAATATGTCGGACGATGGCCCTGACTGGAATGCCTCCACGCCCTTGCTCACATGGGCAATCAGGCCGATCAGATAATAAGCCGCGGCGATGACTGACAAGCCTTCAACCAAAGTCTGTAGCCGCAATTGCAATTGGGTCGAGCGTTCCATGCTCTGCATCAGGCGCAGATTCTGTGCCTTTATGCGGCTATCTATGCGCACGTCGAGGGTGTGCATGACGCCGGAAATGCGTTCAGCGATATGGCTAAGCCGCTGTCGGAAAACCGAGCATGTGCGCGACGCAGGCACAAGCCGCCTTTCGGTAAAGTCGGTCAGGCTTTGGTAATTGGCGACAGGTTGAACATTAAGCGATGCTAGCCGGTCCGCCGCCACCTCTGCATAAGCGGCCGTAGCGCTAAGGCGAAAACCGGTTGCCGACCGGATCAGTTCGAGTTCGGATGAAATTTGGGCGAGCTGGTTGAGCAAACTTTCATCATCGTCATCCGCCAGGGCGACCCGTTTGGCATGTTCAGACAGTTTCTGTTCCAGCCTGTCGACTTGCGGACCATATTCTTGAACCGTTGGAAATCCGAGCAGCGCCAGATTGCGGTAATTACCAAGCTCTTGAGCACGCTGGATAATGCGGCCGCGTTCACCATCCTCGACGTCGCCGGCGGTAACCAGCAAGCGACCGTAACCATCGCTATGAATGCCGAAATCGGACCATATGCGCAGACCAACATTGATATCGCAGCACACCATGTCGAGCGATGAAATACCCAACTTTTTGAGTTGGGCATCGATATGTTGGGCGTCGGCTATCACGAAAATATGCGTGGCGCGCACAACCGCACCCGGCCATTGCTCCAGCCATTTGATGTACCGCGCCCTAACACCGTCAGGCGCATCATTCGGAAAAATCAGTGTCAGCGTGCTGGCTTCGGTATGCCGTTCCCAAAGGAAATGGATACCCGAATTTGTATGGCCGGAGCCGTGCCGTGGAGCGAGGCTCCAGTCATCAAAATCTGGTCTATCATTAAGCAGCCAATGGTCTTCATGGCCGCGCTCACCGGCGTCGATCAAGCGGACCACCTGATAAATATCGCAATGGCGGCTGACTGGCGCGAAACGCCGCAAGCGCATTTCGTCCACTGCCCATCGGCGCAAGGGATGCTCTGTAAAACCCATAATAAAAAATTATCCGCGATTGACGCTAAGGTCTATACAGGCAAAGCGGTATACGCCTAAAAAACCGAATGTTCTCCGCGCTCAACCGAGATATTGCCGTTGATCATGCGTTGATAGTGATCGAACAATGTTTGCGACCCTGTTGAGGGTGTAGCAGCAGATTAAAGCACACACAGTGGCGCGGCCAATCGTCCCGGTTGCACCCAGCATAAAAATGCGCAGCCGATTACCGGATGAATGTGCCTGTGGGTTTTCCATCTATGCTGCAACTCATAGCGGGATAGGGCTGTTCGGTCAGCAGCATAATTTGACATGCAACAACAACATGGTCGGCTGCGATAATCGTGAATTTTCACATGTGCCTGAACCAGCATCCACCCCAAATAACCCATGTCCCCGGGAACCTTCTCTGCCCCCACCCGTTTCTATGACTCCCAACAACAAGGGCTGAACGGCCAAAGTGAGGATATCATGGCAACCCCTGTTACCCCAAAATCTCGCCCGAAAACGACCAGTACCGCTAAGCCCAAGACCACTGCCCGTAGCGCCAATGGCAGCAGCAACGGACATGTGAAGACCGCTAGCCGTGGTCGTGCGCATCCGACGAACGCAGGCGCTAGAAACCGTCGACGTATGCCTGATATGCCCGAATTTCCTGTATGGGTCGGCGTTGTCGCTTCGGTCGTCGGTGCCGGCTTGGTCGCTGGATATTATGCCAGCCAAAAAGGATGGTTTGACCGCTTTCGTAGTTGGTCCGATGAACATTCTGCGGCTTTTTTCGATGGCGAAACCGACGCTGACAATTTTGACCAGACACGTTCTGCCGGTAAAAATGCAGTGCGTGATGCGCCCGAAGACTGGGATGATGTTGATGACATAAGTGATGCGTCATTTCCGGCCAGCGATCCACCGTCATTCAACCCCGGAACTGCGTAAGCGCACGTACCCGCTAATGTAACAAGATCGGGCCTGCTACTCCCACCTTCTGTTTGCAGGCCTGAGGACGGGTGACACCTCACCCTGAAACCTTTTCCACCGCTCGTTCAAACGAGCGGTGGATTTTTTATTCAGCAATAAATGTGGAGTTGTTGACCGGCGGTGGGAGGGGGATACCTGCCGGCCAACGCTTTTCATAACCCGCTTCGGCCCCGATGGTTCCTACAGGCATTGCCTGTGCGCTGGACCCATCTGCGCGTTGGTGCGTTGATCTGTCATTGCACGATCAAGCATGCAGAAAGGTCAAACCGATGTTCAAACTACCCCCTCTCCCTTACGCTAAAGATGCTCTTGCACCTTATATGTCAGCGGAAACCTTAAGCTATCATCACGGTAAGCATCACAAAGCCTATGTCGATAAATTGAACGAGCTGACCGATGGTTCGCCGATGGCCAAAATGTCACTGGAGGAAATCATACTGCAAACTCACAGCGCCAGAGATGAGAACAGCAAAAAGATATTCAACAATGCGGCGCAAAGTTGGAACCATGAATTTTTCTGGTCGTCCATGAGACCCGATGGCGGCGGCAAACTGGATGCAAAGCTGATGAAAATGTTCGACGCATCATTCGGCAGCCTGACCAAATTCGAGGATGCGTTCAAGACTGCGGCTACCGGCCATTTCGGTTCGGGTTGGGCGTGGATCGTGGCTGACGGCGATGTGCTGGAGATTATGACCACACATGATGCCGATCTGCCCTTGGCGCATGGCAAGCATGCGGTGCTTGCCTGCGACTTGTGGGAACATGCCTATTATCTCGATTATCAGAACGCACGGCCCAAATTCATAGATGTTTTCTTGGGCGAACTTGCCAACTGGGATTTTATGGCTGCGAATTTAGAAGCAGCGCGGGTTGCAGCATAATTTGGCGCCGCAATCAAAGCAGGTGGAACACACTCCCATGTCGCGGGTTCTTAAAGGACTGGTTCAAGGAGAAACAAAATGAACATTATACTCATCATTATCATCGGCGGCGTTATCGGATGGCTGGCCAGCCTGGTTATGCGAACCGACGGTCAACAGGGCATTTTCCTGAACATCGTAGTCGGTCTCATCGGCGCTGT
>JANMPK010000250.1:0-5814 GCA_031369825.1 Sphingomonadales bacterium | reverse complement strand
ACAGTTGTTTCAGTGCCCGACGGTACTCGGTCTCCAAAATAGCGATTGCAATGAGCTATGTTGCTATTTTATTGTGGATTTCTTTAGCAATTGTTGAGTCAAATATTAACTTGCAGGCTTCTTGTGTTTGTAAAGTCGAGGCTGATTGGAGTATATTGGGTCCATACATTTTCACGGCGTTTCTTGCTATGCTTTTAGGAGTATATGGACAGTCAACAATCAAGTCGCCACAGACAACTTAACCCCCAAAGCCCGAGTCACGGCCAACAGCGTATCGAGCGTCGGGTTCCCGTCTTTGCCCAGCGCCTTGTAAAGCGCCTCGCGCGCAACGCCGGTTTCCTTTGATAGACCCGTCATCCCACGCGCCCGTGCTACGGCACCTAACGCAGCGCGGATGTCGTCGGCATCGCCTTCCTCGAATGCGACTTTTAGATAGGCGACAATCGCCTTCTCGCTGTCGAGATAATCGGCGCTGTCATAAGGTTTTGTCTCGATCATGAGTCGCTCCGCTTCCATTCGGCCGCCATCATTTTGGCCAGTTTGATATCATTATCCTGCGTCCGCTTGTCGCCGCCACACAACAGGATCATTAGCACATCGCCCCGCCGCATCAGATAGACCCGGTAACCGGGGCCATAATCGACCCGCAGCTCGCTCAGGCCTTGGCCAATATCCTTCACATCGCCGAAAAGGCCGCGTGCAAGCCGGTCTATCCTGATCTGAATCCGCGCCTTTGCGTTCGGATCGCGCAGTTTTCGCAGCCACCGGTCAAAGTTTTCGGTGCGACGGATTTCGATCATTTGTAACTTATAGATTACATTCTGCGTCTTGTCAATCCGGCAAGGTTTGCATAGAAAGCCGCCATGCAAATCATAGAAGACGACCTGACCGGCCCTGAAATCCGAGCTTTGCTTGAAACGCACTTCGCCGGGATGCTGGCAAGCTCTCCCCCCGGCAGCTGTCATTTTCTTGATTTTGATGGACTGAATGTGCCCGATGTCACTTTCTGGTCGCTTTGGGATAATGCTGAGCTGGCAGGCTGCGGTGCCCTGAAGCAATTGTCCGCGACGCATGGCGAGGTCAAATCTATGCGGACCCACGCCGATCATTTGCGCAAAGGCGCTGCTGCGCAAATATTAGAACATATTATCGCAACAGCGCGGGAGCGCGACGTTGAACGCCTGAGCCTGGAGACCGGCTCGACACCCGACTTTGACGCGGCGCACGGGCTTTATCTCCGATACGGCTTCGAATATTGCCCGCCCTTTGGCGACTATGTCGAAGACCCATTCAGCCGGTTTATGACCTTGGCGCTTTAGCCGAGAGCATGCGATAAGACGAAAGGCCGTGCTAGTTTGTTTCGCGCGAAGGCGCGAAGGTAAATAAGGAAATAAGTGGGTTTGCTTAAAACCCATTCCGTTGGTTTCAAGTTGCAAAACCAGATTAGAGAAATGAGGCTGTGCCTCTTATTATCTTCTTTCCCTTTGCGCCTTCGCGCGAAACAAATTGCACAATACAGGCTGATAAAGGCAACGCCGATTGTGCAACGCGACCTCCACCGTTAGAGGCAAAATAGAATCAAGCATCAAGGACCTCGTATGCCCAAACTCATCCTCATCCGCCACGGCCAGTCGCAATGGAATCTGGAAAACCGGTTCACCGGCTGGTGGGATGTCGATGTGACCGAACTGGGCATATCCGAGGCGAAGGCCGCCGGGCAATTGATGAAGGCAAAGGGAGTGACGCCCGATATCTGCTTCACCAGTGTCCAGAGCCGCGCGATCAAGACGCTCAATCTCGCGCTTGAAGAAATGGGGCGGTTATGGGTGCCGGTGACCAAGGATTGGCGTTTGAACGAGCGGCATTATGGCGGGCTGACCGGCCTCGATAAGGCTGAGACAGCGGCGAAGCACGGTGACGAGCAGGTGAAGATTTGGCGCCGCAGTTTTGATATTCCGCCACCGCCACTGGAAGCTGAATCGCCTTATGATCTGTCCGCCGATCCGCGCTACGCCGGGATAGCCATTCCCAACACTGAAAGCCTGAAAGACACCATAACCAGGGTCCTGCCATATTGGGAAAGCGCAATCGTGCCGGAATTGAAAGCGGGCAAAACCGTGCTGATTTCGGCGCACGGTAACAGCTTGCGCGCGCTGGTAAAGCATCTGTCCAGCATTTCCGACGATGATATCACCGGCCTTGAAATCCCCACTGGACAGCCGATTATCTATGATCTGGATGCCAATTTGCAGGGCGAACGTTATTATCTTTCGGAACGCTAAACCAGAGGGCCAATGCCCTTGGCCTGTTTGGCTGCGTACATTGACCGGTCGGCACGCAGCAACAATTCCGACGGTTTGACGCCGGGTTCTATCACCGTGTGCCCGGCTGAAATACTCGGGGCAAGCGGGAGCCCTTGATGCTCGATTGCCAGTTTGCCGACGATTTTGGCAATCCGTTCGGCTTTTCCAGGCAATTCGGCTGCGGGAATATTATCGAGCAAAATTGCAAACTCGTCACCGCCAACACGGGCCACCAAATCCGACCGTCGGACCGCGCCTAACAATGCCTTGGCAATTGCGGTCAACAAGACATCGCCTGCCATATGGCCGTGACTGTCGTTGACCGACTTCAGATTATCAACGTCGATAAACAGTAAACCATATTCGCCACCATAGCGATGCGCACGCCAGCACCAGCGGTCAAGCTCTTCCATGAAATGACGGCGGTTGAAAAGGGGGGTGAGCGTGTCGCAGACGACAAGACGTTCAAGCTCGGCCACCCGCGCCTTCAACTTCCTATTCTCTTGTTCGAGCGCCGCCGGTGATTTGGCCACGCCCAACGCGGATGGTTTATCCGCTTTCTCTTCAAATTGCATAAGTCCCCGATATTTCATGCGACCCGGGGTATTTATCCTTATCCATATCTTCAACCGCATTTATCCCTAAAAAGCAAGTGTTTACAGTTGAACACTTTGGAAAACGGTTGCAGGTGCTATTTTGATATCGCCAATTGCACCGGCTGACACGCGCCGCTAAGGGAAGATGCTTGCAATGTCGGGTCAATTTGGGGACGGACAACAGGTGAGCGAAACAGCACCATTAATCGGCATCATCATGGGCAGCCGTTCGGATTGGGAGACGATGCGTGAGGCATCGGCGACTCTCGCTGCACTTCATATCCCGCATGAATGCAAGGTGGTATCGGCGCACCGCACTCCCGAACGTCTTTATGAATATGCCAAAGGGGCTGCGGATCGCGGACTGAAGTGCATCATTGCAGGTGCCGGCGGTGCGGCGCATTTGCCAGGTATGGCGGCGGCAATGACACGTTTACCCGTGCTGGGTGTTCCAGTACAATCAAAGGCATTGGACGGTATGGATAGTCTGCTTTCGATTGTGCAAATGCCTGCGGGAATTCCTGTCGGCACTCTGGCGATTGGCAAGCCCGGTGCGACCAACGCGGCTTTGTTGGCGGCGGCGATGTTGGCGACTTCCGATCCAACGCTCGCGCAACGTCTTGATGCGTATCGCACAGAGCAAACCGCATCGGTTGCCGAGACGCCTGAATGAGCGCATCTTTATGACCGGAACTTTGGCACCGGGTTCGACAATCGGTATATTGGGTGGCGGTCAGTTGGGCCGGATGCTGGCGGTGGCGGCATCTCAATTGGGCTATCGCTGCCACATTTACGCGCCGCCGGGCGACAATATCGCCTGCGATGTTGCTGCCGATGCAACGATTGCGGGCTATGATGATTTGGACGCGCTTAAGATATTTGCCCGAGCCTGTGACGTGGTCACTTTTGAATTCGAAAATGTCCCGGTTTTGCCGCTCAAAACAATCGCCCGTGATGTGCCGATCCATCCGCCATTGAAGGCGCTGGAGGTCGCACAAGACCGTGTCGAGGAAAAAGAATTCGTGCGGCGGCTCGGCGGGAAGACCGCGCGCTTTGCCGTGGCGCGCAGTGAAATAGAACTGGAAGATGCGATTGCCAGCGTCGGCACACCCGCAATCTTGAAAACCATCCGTATGGGATATGACGGCAAGGGTCAGGTGCGGATTGCCGGCAATAGCGATCTTGCCAGCGCGTGGCGGCGGGTCGGGGCGCAGCCGGTTATTGCCGAGGCGATAGTCTCATTCGACGCCGAATTCTCGGTCATTCTGGTGCGCGGCGCTGACGGTGAAATCAAATATTGGGATAGCCCACGTAACCACCATGAAGACGGCATATTGGCTACATCGTCGCTGCCCGCAGGCCCCCTAATCGAAAGCCAGCAGGTACAGGCGCGCAAGATGGCAGCGGCTGTCGCAAGCGCGCTCGATTATGTCGGTGTTCTAACTTGCGAATTTTTTGCCAGTGGCGAGGGCCCGTTGTTCAACGAAATCGCGCCGCGCGTCCATAATAGTGGCCATTGGACCATCGAAGGCGCTGAAACTAGCCAGTTCGAAAACCACATTCGCGCCATATGCGGCCTGCCTTTGGGCAGCACCGCGACCGTTGCCGAGCGGGTCGAAATGCAGAACCTGATCGGCAAAGATGGTGAGCGCTGGTTGCAGTTACTCAGCGATCCCGCAGCGAACGTGCATCTATACGGCAAGGCCGAAGCGCGGCCTGGACGAAAAATAGGGCATGTGACCCGCTTGTATCGCTAAGTTTTTCAAGGCAAAGCTGCGCCCATGAATCATCCCGAAATTATTTTGGTGCTGGCGCGTGCTGCCAATGGTGTGATCGGGAATGAGGGCGGTATGCCCTGGCATATCCCTGCTGACCTGCGCCATTTCAAACAGGTCACCAAAGGCCGCCCGATGATTATGGGCCGCAAAACGTTTGACAGCCTGCCGGGGTTGTTACCGGGCAGGCGCCATATCGTGCTGACCCGCGACAAATCATGGGCCGAGGAAGGTGCGGAGGTTGTCCATTCGGTTGAGGCGGCATTAAAAGCCGCAAACGGCCCACATGTCTGCGTGATCGGCGGTGCAGAGATTTACAAAGCGTTCCTGCCGCTGGCCGACCGGATTGAACTGACCGAGATCAAGGCAAAGCCCGAGGGCGATACCGCGATGCCTGTGTTCGACAAGGCGGCGTGGACCGAGATTGCGCGGTATGGCCACAAGGTTGAAGGCGATATTCCAGCACATGATTTTGTGACGTTGGTGCGTAAAGGGGCGGAGTGATGCGCAAGAGGATTTGGATGCCAGCGGCATTGCTCGGGATTGCTGCGATAGGCTTTTTTGGCTTTGCACCAGGCTATATCGAAGGGTCGATGAACGCCATTGACGGCAAGCCCCTGATTGCGGTGAGCGACGAAGCGAAGGCACTGCATCAAACGCTGACAATTGTCGATCTGCACAGCGACAGCCTGATGTGGAACCGCGACATTAACCAGCGTGCCGACCGTGCGCACATGGATGTGCCGCGTTTGCAGGATGGCAATGTCGCGTTGCAATTATTCTCCTCGGTGACGAAGACGCCCAAAGGGCAGAATTACGATGGCAACGGTGCAGATACCGACAACATCACGCTGCTGACCATTGCACAGTTGCAACCGGTGAAGACGTGGACTTCGCTGGTTGAGCGGTCGCTTTACCATGCTCAAAAACTGGACAGTGCCGTTAAAGTTTCTGGTGATACGCTTAGGAAGATTGCTTCCGAAAATGAGCTTTCAAGCCTGCTTGATGCGCGCAAATGTGAAACCTGTACCGCTATCGGGAAAAGCAAATATGCTACGTCGGTGGCTGGGAAACCCTTAGGCGCAATGCTGACTATCGAGGGCCTGCAAAATCTTGAAGGCAAGGCTTCTAATCTTGACA